>NZ_JBAMMY010000210.1:0-13777 GCF_051233685.1 Desulfobacterium sp. N47 | reverse complement strand
ATGGTGATGTCAAACCCAATGCCAACTGAAATAGTTCCGTATCTCTCATAGTAATTTGTCTCAACCTCCTCTATCTCTTGATGACTGATATCTATCATGTCTTGAATCGGATTACCCATACTTTTTAGCGAGGAGCCATTTTTCATGAAGTTTCACTTGGAGTTCAGGATGAAAAAATGGTTTCGGTAATCAAGGGCGTAAGCGAAGGAGAACTGGTGGTTTTAGAACCCAAATTGTTTAAACCCGGCAAGAAGGTAAAGCCGGCCATACAGAAAGTATAAAACTATGGATTTAGCCATCAGAGATATTGCTCATCATAAAGGAAAGTTTATTGCGACGGTTATCGGTGTGGGCCTTTTGTTTGCCGTGGTTTTATCCATGAACGGCATCTATCGGGGTTTTATTTTTGAAGGTCTTTCGGTAATTCAGGTTACCAGCCCTGATCTGTGGGTAGTAGAGCGATACCGGGGCGGCCCTTTTAATGAACAATCAAGTATTCCTGAATTTTTTCATTACAGCATTGAAGCGCTTGATGGTGTTGAAAAGGCAAGTCCTTTTATTTTTTATAACGTTGAACGCATTATTAACGGTAATCGTAAACGCTTTACCATTATCGGATATGATATATTCAAAGGCCTTGGCGGCCCTCAAAATCTTACCGCCGGAAGACAGATAGAACAGGCTCATTACGAGATGGTTGCCCATGAAAAGATAGGTTTCAAGCTGGGTGATAAAATACCGCTCGGTCTTCACATCATACTTGAACCGACAGCAGGAACCATTGTTTTTGATGACAATACGATTTACAGCAACGGCTGGACTGGTACCGATCTTCGCCGCCTGCGAAGAGAAAAAGTCGGGTTTGTTTTTCAAACGCCTAATTTAATCCCGTTTTTAACTGCCCGGGAAAATATTCTTTTTTCTTTGGAGCTGGTCGGTGTTACCGGGCATAAAGCACAGGATCGGGCAACGGAACTTCTTGAATATATGGAAGTAGCGCACAGGAGTAATTATCTGCCTGCTTTTCTGTCCGGCGGGGAACAGCAGCGTGTTTCTGTGGCGCGGGCGCTTGCAAACCGGCCAAAATTGATTTTAGCCGATGAGCCGACAGCAGCGCTTGATACGGCTCGCGGAAAGAAGGTTATGGAATTTCTTAAAAAATTAGCCCGTGAACATCAAACGGCGGTAATTACCGTGACACACGATGTCAGGATGATTGAAGGGTTTGACCATGTATATCATCTTAAGGATGGACAGCTTAACAGTTCAGGAGAAATAAATAAACCCGACATCCCAAATTTTAAATAACCGGAGGAAAATCATGGCTAAAGAAGTCTGGATTCTCGGCGTTGATCCTCCCTGTCCCCGTTGCGACCTGACACGGCAGCGGGTGGAGAGGATATCAAACGAATTGGTGGGTGTGTCTTTGAACATCAGTCATATGATTTACAGCGATTTTAGAGCACAAGCGTTTGCCAAGTCAGTTGGAAAGGAGACCGGTACAGCAAAACATGTTGCCGACAAGGCAGGGATTAAAGTGGACTGGGGGGATCATGTTCATGCAGTTGTAAAAAATCCGCCAAGCCGGCCTGAGGACTTTGATGAAATTGACGGTATAGCCCGGCAATGGTCGCCTGAGATGGATGCAGCGATTCGCCCCTGTCAGGAAAAAGCAGATTCTGTGGGCATTTTGATGACACCGATTCTGGTTGTTGACAGGAAGGTCAAACATCATGGGAGTATGCCATCCCTTGAACAACTGCGGATGTGGTTGGCCTGAGCACCTCATTTAAGCTTACCAAAAAATAAGATAGATGGGAAAGTGAACGCGAAGTTTCCGGCTTAAGGGATTCTTGATTTGAAAGGATTCTCTATAAGTACTCCGTTATACTGCTGTCCATCATTGAGATCTTCTGAGAGAATTCTGCTGCACCCTGAACGCTCTGCCTCTGCCAGTATAAGCGAATCCCAATAAGAAGTCCCATAGAACTTTTGCATATCAATGGCCCGCTTGACAAGGGGCAGGTCAATTTCTTCAACCGGCAAAACCGACAAGATATTGATTATCTTTTCCGCGTCATTAAAAGATAACGGCACTTTTATCTTTCGAGTCACCACAACAAAGAATTCCCCCAGGACTTGGGCGGACAAGACAGCGGATTCATTTTTAATTGCTTCCTTGAGAATTGCTTGAGCCTTTGTCTGCTTTTCCAGGTTATGTTTATCGTATGCATAAACAAGAATATTCGAATCAAGAAATACACTACCGCTCATAGAGATCCTCCCGGACCCAGTCTTTTTGTCCCATATCGCGACTTAATTCCCGGAAAGACGCCTCGATATCTTTGAGGGCACGTTTCTTTTGGGCTGCATCCCTTTCAGCAACCGATTCAAGAAATTCTCTAACCATTTGAGTCAGTGTCGTATTTTTGTCAATGGCGATCTTACGCACTTTCCGAATGACTTCTTCCTCAACGCTTAAGGTTATATTTGCCATTATATCCTCCCTGCATGGAAAATATTAAGTTTAGCCCTTATTATGGTTAACATCTTTTTGTTTGTCAAACGGATTTGAGAAAAAAACAGAAACCATGGTTGATCTGAATGAAAAAGTAAGAGTTATCCGTAAGCGACCTATATGCGTCTTGCTGCCTTTACTTTTTTGATGAGCGAGGGAATAAAGAACGAAAAGGCAAATAAGACGAGTGAAAAAAAGACCTTCCAACTAACCAGTTCCGACCACCGACCGCTTGCCCAGACATCTTTAACGGTTCCCACAAAAAAGGTAAAGATAAAAGTCCCCACAATAATGCCGAGGGCCGTTGCCGAAAAGTAATCCCAAAACCGAACCTCACTCAGCCCCATGCCGAAGTTCATTGGGGTAAAAGGGAAATAGATCAGACGCAGATAAAGGACTGTAGTAAAGCCGTTGCGTTCGATAGCGTCATCGTATCGTTTCAACCTGTCGCCGATAAGTGATCCGGCAAAGTCCCGCCCCAGGTAGCGCCCGATGAAAAAAGCAAGGCTTGCGCCGATCATGGCTCCCCTCCCAGCCAGACATAAAGAAAGCCCCAATAAGGACCAAAGACGGCAGCTCCAATTGCCGTCAAAAGGGTGCCGGGAAGAAACAGACATACACCCGCTGCATAGATGACTACAAACATCAATGGCGCCCAAAAGCCTGCCGATGTCAGGAAAAGTCCGATCTGCCTGGCTGTAAAGTACTCTTTCGCCGGCGAAAAACGGACCAGGAAAATAGCCGCGACGATAAACAGGATCAGAACCGCCGCTTTGATCAGCGATTTATTTATACTAGCTTTGACTCGCATGGTTACACCTTATTTTTTTAATAGCCGACTCAGAATTCCCTTTTTCGGCGGTTCGGGTTCGGGCAAATCCAGGTGGCGACAGATACAGGTTTCCACCTCATGTTCGGTTATATTGGCGCCCTCCACCACGATCTCCTCCGCTACCATAACTGCCGGGGCTACAGGCAGGTCCAACTCGAAGTATTCGTCGGTCTGATATTCGGCCTTTGGCCTGGATATGACCTCGATATCAATGGGATATTTTGCGCCCAGCCTGGGCATCATCTGTTTGAAATTCTTTCAGGGCTTACCATTGGGTTCGTTGAGAAAAAATCGGATTTTAAGCATTATTATTTCCTTTTATTTTGGGTTGTTTTGTCGAATTCCGCTCATGTAGCCAAGAAACGGTTCAGGTGGAAGAAAATCCAGCAGCCGCAGATCGGTTCGTTCCTTACCGCGCGAATCCAGAAATATAATAGTGGGCACGCCCTTGACACCATATTGTTTCAACAGACGTTCGTTAACCGGGTTGTCGCCTTTGGTAACATCTACCTTAATCATTATAAAATAATTTTTCGCCTGCTTAACAATGTCGGAGTGATGAAATGTCACATCTTCAAGTGCGCGGCAAGGAGTGCACCAGTTGGCGTAGAAATCGATGATCACCGGTTTTTTTTGCGCGGCGGCCTGCTGCAGGACTTGCTCCGAATAGGTCTGCCAAGCAATCCCAGGTCCCCGCATGGCCCATGTGGTGATCCAAAAAGTTGCGATGACCAGACAGGCGATGCCAACGATGGTTTTCATCCATGGAAAGGCCTTGAAACCAGCCTGGTTTTTATCGATCCATCCCAGATGCAACCCGGCAGTCAGTGCAACACCGACCGGCAAGATAATCTTCAAGATTTCGGGCAGAACCGGTCGTATAAAGTAAACCGCCATACCTACCAGAACCCAGCCCATGAGCTTGCGCACCCAGAGCATCCACCCGCCGGCCCTGGGAAGCCGCTGCAATTGCCCGGAAAAGAGCGCCAGCACGAAAAGGGGAAGGCCCAAACCCAAGTCCGGCCCTAAAAACTCTTTCAGATTACCAGCCTTGCGCCAGAGCGCCCACCAGGTAGGTTCCATAGGAAAATTCAACGCACCCTTAATATGTCCGGTACGATGTTCCCATTCCTGACGGGTATCAATCAACAGCAGATCTGAAGCGTTCTTGCTATATCTGCCGGCGAGTTCTTCCGTAGAGATGATCCTGTAACCACCACTGCTGGCCTCCGCCAGAACATCGTCCCAGGTGGCTTGCCTGGGCGCTGAACATACCAGACCGCAACGAAGGTAAGAATTACTGCTATTACCGCAAGGAAAAATGAAGTTTTTTTCTGCATGTCCAATTCTCCGCTCTCAAAGTATTGTCTGAGACAAAAAGGCATCCATTTTGCTTTTATCAGTTGCCACATCGTTGGGTACCCACTCGTTCTCAAAGAGTACATTGGTCGAGCCCTTAAATGTATGCCCTTTCGCCTCTTCCGAATCTGTCCTGTAAATCTTTACATCTAATTTTGCACCGAATTTTTCCTTCATGTCATGGGCTATACCTATAGCCTTTCTGCATGTGGCTCAGCCGGGGTTTCCGCTGTGGAATACAATCAGCTCGTACATGTCTCCTCCTTTTTATTATTCTTTAAGTTATTATTTTTTTTCTCTTTCCAGCTTTGAAAGCAGAAAAGTCGCTCCTCGGCGGGACAGCCCGAGTTTTTTTGCAAGAGTGTTTTCATCCAAAAGGCCGCCTGTTTTCAGAAGCGCAAGTACTTCTGCTTCAAGTTCCTCCAGCCAGTCCTCGAACAGCACCAGCAGCTCGGGATCGGTAATCGCCGCAAGCTGTTTTGACCTGGCGACTTTATCCACAAGGCTCTGGCACATCTGCGTTGGGTCGACACCTTCGCCCATACACTCGGCCAGTCACAAATGAACCATGCCGGATACCTTATCGCCTTCGGATTGCCCGATCAGATTCATCAGAAATCGCTCACGAGCCTCATTATCCAGGTCAGCCAGAAGTCTTCCCAGAATCTTGGTGATTTTAGCCAGGGCATCTTCAGTGTCCATATTTGTAATGATCTTTAATAGCTCATCCATAGGGATTGGTTTACCTCCATCACATTAAAAGGTCTTTCTTGATGACAAGAGATCTGTTGCCACATCGCTTAAGATTCGTAAAACATCCAGGATTCTCGCATCAGATAACTCATAATAAATAAACGGTCCTTCGCGTTCCACCTTGACCAGCAACGAGCGCTTCAGTTCTTTCAAATGGTGCGATACCAGCGGTTGCGACAAATCCAGCTCCTCGACGATGGCGGAAACCGATTTCTTTTCAGTGCTGATGAGCAGCAATATTCTCAGCCGGTTGCTATCAGATAAACTTTTCGCCAGGAAGGCTGCGCTTTGAAGATGATCATTATCCAATTGATATTGAACCGTAACTGCATTATTCTGCCCTGCCGGATTCCATGAAATACCATTCGGGTTATCATTCAATACTTGCTTTTTTATTTTACCCATTGTTTGGCTCACAGGTCTAAGTTTTTTGGGATTTGCAGCGACTGCCGTAACAGCATATAAGTGTCTATTTATATGCTGATCAATGTTTTGTCAATAGAATATTTTCAGTGTGTGAAATTGATTTAAAAGGAGAATAGCGCTCTTGCTAATCCCATGCAGGCGCCGCTGAGTACAAGCCAGATGGAGTTCACCTTAAATCGGATGATGAGCAGAGCGGAAACAAGACCCCTGCGCCGCTAACCGGAATGATGAACGCCCCCGATTCCTGTCTTCCGAGACGCCGGTCAGTGTGCCTTCGGAGGCATGGTGAAGGATATGGCCTTCCAAAACCCGAGGAGTATCTCGCGCTGCAGAGCTTTTAAGTCGGATGTATTCATAAAATCTCCCATTGATATATTACGATAACCGTAATCAGTAACCGTAACGTTGGCAACAAAAAAATCACGCCCAAAGTCTCTTAAAAATAAAATTGCGTTCAAAACCGGCGGAATTGTCTTTTTGTGGTGAATAAGCAGATCAAACATCATGGAAGCATGCCATCCATCAAGCAATTGCAGATGTGGTTGACTTGAACGAAGTATTGTGTTTACATCTCCTCATAAATTGAACATGAAAAGTAACATAACAAAAAAACCATACGTATGAAATCTTGCATATGACTATAGCTAAAAACAACCTGATTTTAAAAACCTTAAAGCAGGTTTTGCTTATCGTCCTGATTACACTTGTTGCCGGGTTTGTGTCAAATCTGTTCAGAACTGATAAAATACCTTTTTTTGAAAACTGGTCTGAAAAAACCAAACATGCAACGCTATCCGGAGAGAATCCGGAAATATCTCTTGAGGAAGCTCTAAAACTCTTCAGAAAAAATGCTGCTGTATTTATAGATGCACGTCCATTTGAAGAATATAATAAAGGCCACATAAAGGGTGCGATAAGCTTGCCGTATGAGGAAGCGGACCAAAAATTTGCCGAAGTAATGTCAGGCGTTTCCGAAGATAATCTTATTGTTACGTATTGTGATGGAGAAACATGTGAGCTTAGCATGGATCTGGCGGTTTTTCTTCGTAATGCAGGTTATAAAAAAGTTTGGGCTCTTGCAAACGGCTGGTCGGTCTGGCAAGAAAACAACCTTCCTGTTGGAACTGATAAATAATGAAAGAAAACTCAAGGCAAAGACTTTCCTTATATTTATATCATGGAGCGAGAATTGTAATTGGCTTAGTTTTTATTTATGCGAGTTATGACAAAATACTTCATCCCGCAGCTTTTGCCAAAATTATATATAATTACCAAATACTTCCTGACAAACTAATAAATTTAACGGCAATATTATTACCATGGCTTGAACTTGTTATCGGTTGCCTGCTTTTATCCGGCGTATGGCTGCCGGGAGCTGTATTTATAAGCAATGTCCTTTTAATAATATTTTTTTGTATTCTCATATATAACAAAGCCCGCGGGCTTAATATAAACTGCGGATGCTTTTCAACAAGTTTTGGAAGCAGCTCATATTCAGTATTTTATATTGCCAGGGATTTTATTTTTGTTATTATCGCAAATTATCTTTTTATAAAAATCTTTATCAAACCATCAGTTTTGTGCAAAGTAAAAAAACCCACCAACAATTAACCAAAATACCAAACTTGCCTTGACTTTAATTTTTTTTTACTCGATAAGAAAGCTAATAAATAGCAGATCTTTCAGGTTTGATGGTTTTGTGAAAAATCTATCAAAGATAAAAAACCTTACAAAAACTATTTATTTTTGGAGATTGTCTTCTCATGGACTTTATAGTAAAATGCTGTATAATAATAGGGAGTTTACTCGCTTTTTATACTTTACCGGTACAGGCTGAAACCACGTTTTACAGGCATAAACCTGAACAAATTATCTATAATGGAAAATCGGCTAATTCTGATCTTAAAGATGATAATGAATTTTTGAAACAAAGAATATACATTGCTTCTAATGAAACTGGTAATATGCCTAAATCTCAAATCAATGTTTTACGTGCAGAAAATGCCGAACTTAATACAGAAATTAATCAGCTAAACCGGGAACTTGCAGACAGTAAATATCTTCTTGCTATTTCGAATAAATCTTTAGATAAGCTTAAAGATACTTCTGATGAATATACCGAACTCAAAACAAAACATGATGAAACGGTTTTGATGCTTTCTAATCAAAATGAAAAAGTTGATAAACTGGAAGACGAGATTACAAAACTATTGCGCCAGCAAAATATACGCTGGTTTTTCAGCGGAGCTGCTGTCTTTTTGCTGGGTTTTATAATTGGCTACAGTGCAAGGCGTGAAAAAAGAAGGTCATTGTTATAAAGACAACATTTCGGCCATTGGCCTTGCCGGTGTACTTTTTATAAATTGCTCATAATTATATAATAACCAAGAATAGCGAAAAATAACAATTGGATATAAAAACAGATTATTTAATAATCGGAAGCGGTGTTGCAGGGCTTACTCTTGCGCTTAAAGTAGCCGATTATAAAACAGTTGCTATTGTTACCAAAAAAGAAATTATGGATAGCAATACAGCACTTGCACAGGGAGGAATAGCATCGGTATTCGGTGCGCTCGATACTTTCGAACTTCACATTCAGGACACTCTTGATTCGGGTGATGGCCTGTGCAACAGAGAAGTTGTTGAAGTAGTAGTTAAAAACGGACCTGAACGGATTTGTGACCTAATCGATCTTGGTGTCCAGTTTAATCTCAGCACAAAAGAATCTTCACATAACATACCGCAAGAATTAGATCTTGGCCGTGAAGGCGGTCATTCCCAAAAGCGTATTGTGCATGCCCAGGATATGACTGGAATAGAGATAGAAAAAATTCTGGTAGAACATGTCAAAAACCATAAGAACATAACTCTGTATGAAGATCATATCGCAATTGATCTTATAACATGTTCAACCCGCATGAAAAGGGGCCTTGTTACAACAACTCACGAAGATTATTGTTGCGGAGCCTATGTTCTTGACAGAAAAAACAATAAAGTTAAAACTTTTTCTTCTAAGACAACTGTCCTTGCTACCGGCGGGACAGGCAAGGTTTATCTTTATACAAGCAATCCCGATGTCGCAACAGGAGACGGCATTGCTATGGCATACAGGGCAGGGGCAACTCTTGCCAACCTTGAATTTGTTCAGTTTCATCCTACCTGCCTTTACCATCCTGATGCCAAGAATTTTCTTATTTCGGAAGCTGTAAGAGGCGAGGGAGGAATTCTGATAAATTCTTCGGGTGTGCCTTTTATGCAAAAATACAGCCCGTTAAAAGATCTTGCCTGCAGAGATGTAGTGGCACGCGCTATAGATACTGAACTTAAAAAAAGCGGGGAAGATTCGGTTTTTCTTGATATATCTCATAAGAATTCCGGGTTTGTAAAAGATCGCTTTCCTAATCTTTATAAAAAATGCCTGATGTTCGGAATTGATATGACCGCAGAACCTATTCCCGTTGTTCCGGCAGCCCATTACATGTGCGGCGGTGTTGTAACCGATATGTTCGGAAGAACTGATATTCACAACCTGTATGCAATAGGCGAAACAGCCTGCACCGGACTGCATGGCGCAAACAGGCTTGCAAGCAATTCTTTACTTGAAGCACTTGTATACGCACATGCGGTTGCTGAAGAATCTTTAAAAGAAATCAGTTCGCCCGATTTCAAATCTTTTCCTGACAGCCCTGTATGGGATGAAGTCGGCACAACAGACAGCGATGAACTTATAATGGTTACGCAAAACTGGGATGAAATAAGAAGGTGCATGTGGAACTATGTAGGAATAGTGCGCTCGGATAAACGTCTTGCCAGGGCAAAGAGACGCATAGAAATTATACAAAACGAAATCAGTGAATACTACTGGAATTTTAAAATCAGCGCAGATCTTGTTGAACTAAGAAATATTGCAACTGTTGCCGAGCTTATAATAAAGTGCGCCATGCACAGGAAAGAAAGCCGGGGCCTTCACTATACTCTTGAATATCCTGATCGTGATGATTCGAGATGGCAGAAGGATACGATAATCAGGCGTCAATTCCTAAATTAAAGACCCAATTATAATACTCCCAATTCTGTCACTTTCAATATCGATGATGTCTTTTTTAGTTATCATTCAAAGTGGCTGCAAAATATTTTAGGATAGATATTCTTTATTATTTATGATAGTTATGCCCTCACACGTACTTTCGATACCCTTTTCAAGGAGTTTTTGTTCGTTTTTTCAGTCTTATGGATTGCGGAGACAATCTCTTTAGAATAGCTCAAAAATATAATATGCCGCTTGACAGGCTTTTGCGTATAAACAAGCTAAGGGCTTAAGAGCGCAATACATACCGGACAATATCTTTACGTTGACTGAAAATATTAAGTATTAACTTTCATTGCCACCACTGGTCCAGGTTCATATTTTTTGGGGCTGTAATATTTATGGCGGTAAATATAGATTTCTTTTGTCCTGCGGCCATGTCGAATGTCCAGATTAGTATTTCATTATCAGGTACTGAAATTGGAGGGTCGCATTGAAAAGACAATTTAACCCTATCGTCATTTGATAATGGACAAGGTTCCTCAATACGAACTTTGACAGGAAATGTTCCGGTGTTCTGAACATCAACGACCAAATCTAATTTATAAACCTGCTTATTTTCAAAAAATGTTTTCGTACCCGGTTTATAAAACAAATTTGCTGTAACAAACGGATCAATACCGAAAAAGAAAACCCCTTCTTGCCCGGTGAAAGAAAATGCCTGTGTTCCAAGAGCTGAGCCATCTATCATGAATGTAGCCTCTCCATGTGATATTTCAATCGATTCATGCAGGTTAACTGTAGCTCTGATAAAGGCTTGAGAACTAAGACTGGGCCTGATCAGGCAGATAAAATCGGCGGGCCACACATTTTCCTTGATTTTAAACCGTTGTCTCAGTCCTGTCGGCAAAGTTTTTTTACCCAGCCGCCACAGAGAAAAAGTGCCCCGTCCGACCTTATCAGGCACGGATGGGAGCGTTTCCGGTTGATTTTCCGTTTCTGTAATTGCCTGCGGGGTGTCTGCTTTTTTGCTCCGCCGCCCGCTGTTGTTTTTGCTTAAGGAACGCTGCTTGATAACCAATGGAATCAGATCCGGCGGTGCAATTGACGAAACAGGCTGTGGCGTGGAGATATTTAAGTCCACTTCGTTCCAATCCTGTCCTGAATTCTGCCAGATAGCTGCTTCCCATGAAAACAGTATTTGTTTCTCCCTAACCCGGGCATCGATACGGTACATAGACTGCCAGCCGCAACCGGAAAGGAAATATCTATATGTCAACAATGCTTCCGGCATTTTAGGACCGGAAAAAAGTATTGTTACCTCCCAGAAAGTTTCTTTTTGTGCAACAGTTTGGTTCAGTTCATCGCCTATCCCCTTTAACTGCTTATTCAGCTTCTCAAGTTCTGTGTCATGATAGAGCTTGTTCTGATATGCTTTCTGAATATTTTTACCGATTGAAGAAGCCATATTGATGGACTCAGGAAGAGTCTTCGATTTCGTTTTTGTCTGATATTGCCAAAACTGAATCTGGGTTTCAAGGGAAAAGATGATGGACTGAAGTGTATTTCTTTCAGATTTAAGTGTTTGAATTTGTTTGCGTAATTTATTGATTTTTTCATCATCGCGGCGGATAACCTGCCGCCACGTCTGATCTTTGATTCTCAGACCCGTTTTTATCGTCAAACACGTAACGAGCGAATTAGGATCAGCCTGGCCCGGAAGGAAGAAAACGGCTCTTTGTAAATCTTTGCCTACCGGGTTAAGATGCGCTTTTGTTTCCTCGAGTATCTGGGCGGACTCCGGATAGATTGTGACTTCTTTCGGCACAGCCCCGGCGCTGAAAGGATAAAGACATAAAAAAACAGCGATTGCCATCGTACATAT
Source organism: Desulfobacterium sp. N47 (assembly GCF_051233685.1). Lineage (NCBI taxonomy): Bacteria > Pseudomonadati > Thermodesulfobacteriota > Desulfobacteria > Desulfobacterales > Desulfobacteriaceae > Desulfobacterium > Desulfobacterium sp. N47. The sequence goes on along the minus strand of NZ_JBAMMY010000210.1, from coordinate 1,977 downwards.
CCATGCATAATGTTTTATCATCCGTTTTCCTCCAAAGGTTATGCAAAACTTTATTGATTAACTTTATAAATCCTTTATTTAAACCACAATTATGGGTCTTATTTCGGATTTATCTTGTTGCAAGCATTTGCCTTAGCATAAACATTAGCCGAAGGCAAGGGCGGAATCGTGAGGTTCTGTCTGAAGGCGAAGCGAAGCGGAAGGTAAGCCGAAGGCGAAAGCGACTGAAAGGAGCGGCCAACCCTAAGTGCAAAGCTATGAGCCGACGAACAGAAACAGCATATAAGGCCCAGTCTCCGGGTGAGTTAGCACCACATAACAAAGCCCAGGATTCGGGAGATAGGGTAAATGCTGCGGTTGTGTAGCAAAAGTTCACGTTCTTATCCGGGGAGATCTGTCTGAAATAGCGTTTGTTTTGGCTATGGAAGTCGGACTGAGGCCCATCCTGAAAAGGGAGGAACCGCCACCGAATCCTAAGGCTGAAACGAAAGCGCATCGGGCGGCAACGTTTGATGTTATCAGGCAGAAGTCAGCAGAGGCCATAGTAGCCCAATGCCCGGGGCATGGTGAAGGGCCGAACACTTAAACAGGGAAGGAGCGCAAATGAGCTCGCATAACACAAAGAATTCGAACGAAGGAGTGAATATGCGGCGTGTTATTGAAACGCCCAACCCGGATGTTTACCTGCTGGAACGGATATTATCCGGAGAAAACATGCAACAGGCATGGAAACGGGTCAAAGCCAATAAAGGGGTTCCCGGTGTCGATAATATATCGATAGAGGATTTCCCCGACTTTGCCCGCAAGAACTGGAGAACTATCCGTGAATCGCTGTCAGATGGCAGCTATCACCCTTGCCGGTTAAACGTGTGGAAATTCCCAAGCAATCGGGCGGTACACGTCCATTGGGTATTCCAACCGTCACAGACCGGTTGATCCAACAAGCTATATCTCAGGTTTTAATGCCGATCTTTGACCCGGAATTTTCGGATTCAAGTTATGGGTTCAGACCGGGTAGGTCTGCCCATAATGCAGTTTACAAAGTCCGGGAATACATCAAAGAAGGTTACCGGATTGCTGTGGACATGGATTTGTCAAAGTTTTTCGATACGGTCAACCATGATGTGCTTATGCACCGGGTGGCCCGGAAAATCAAAGACAAACGTGTCTTAAAGCTGATCGGTAAGTACCTGAGAGCCGGTGCAGTGGTTAACGATCGCCTGCAGGTTACCCGACAGGGTGTTCCCCAGGGCGGCCCGCTATCCCCGCTTTTGGCTAATATACTTCTGGATAATCTGGATAAAGAGCTTGAGAAGAGGGGGCACGGGTTTGTCCGCTATGCCGATGACTTTCTCGTGTTAGTGAAAAACCACCAGGCAGGAGTGAGAGTGTCTCAAAGTATCGAGCGGTTTCTCAACCGTAGGCTCAAACTAAAGATCAACGAGAAGAAAAGCAGGGTAGCGAAAACGGATGACACGGACTTTTTGGGGTTTACCTTCAAAGGCAACAAAATCCACTGGTCAGATAAGGCTTTCCGTCAATTTAAATGGAGAATCAAACGTCTGACCGGAAGAAGCTGGTTCGTGTCTATGGAATACCGCATGCAGAAGATTGCACAATATCTTCGGGGCTGGATGAACTATTTTGGGATATCGGAATACTATCGTCCGATACCTGAAATCGATCACTGGCTCCGGCGGCGGGTGCGCATGTGCTATTGGAAGCAATGGCGCTATGTGCGTACCCGGGTTAGCAACCTTCTCAAAATGGGTACACATCCGAACGTTGCCATTCCCATGAGTCTATCACGTAAAGGCCCGTGGAAATGTGCCAGAACATTAGCCACGCAAACCGGCATGACAATTAAATGGCTCAAGGATCAAGGCCTGCTATCTGTCAAAGAACTGTGGGTGAACACCCATTACCCGGCTACGGCCCGGTAATTTAAGTGAGGCGCGCAGTGCGGACCCGCATGCT
>NZ_JBAMMY010000126.1:0-1004 GCF_051233685.1 Desulfobacterium sp. N47 | reverse complement strand
TATCGACAACATCGTCACCTATGCCCGACACCGGATAACCAATGCCTTGGCCGAAAGCCTCAACAGCAAAATTGAGAAGGTTAAACGCCTCGCTTGTGGCTACCGAAACCGAGATCACTATAGGACCGCTATCTACTTCCACTGTGGGGGGTTTGATCTCTACCCAAAAAGGAAACCAAGTGCATTCCAGGTCATCACTGCATGACCGCTATATATAGGGGTCACCCACACAAATGTGCGAAGACCCAAAAATATTTACCTTTTTCAGTTTTTTCAGGTCACTTTTTTTCTGTTGCGGGTTGTCAAAAAAAGCGTCATCTTTTTGACATAATATAGTGTGTAATTATGACGCCAGGTGTTATTTCAATTTACCGGAACTTGCTGTAAAGCTTTTCCTCTTAATCAGAAAAACCCGTTTTGCACCGGTAATTTTCTGGCCATCATCCTTAACAGCACAGTAATTTCGGCCAAGGCATATTATAGTTTCAATAGAATGAATTGCTGAAAGCTGGGGCATTTTATTGATGGGATAAATCGTGATAAATAAAAATCGACTCTAACCTTGACAGACATTTACGAGTCCATCAACTGTTGTCAATCTCGTCTTTTATTGTAGCTTCGCAAGCTTTTTTCTTGGTAGGATTATATTTTGTGTTTGAAGTATTTCTTAAGTTCTAATTGCTTTTAATTAAACCACGGGCTATGCCCGTGCGATCCTAAAAGGTTCGACCGTTCCGGCGGGGAAGAGAATGAGGTATAGGTTCTTCCTCAGGGAAAGCTCTGAAAGGGAGCAGGAGGAAGAACCTATGAAGGATTGGAAATCATTATCACATGTAATGTGGGACTGCAAATATCATCTGGTATTTGGGTGTGCGACAAATTTATGGGTAACGATTTCAGATTGCGGCCCGATGTTCCCAAAAATCTTCCCAACGGTTGCTTAGAATACTACAGCGCAGAGCTATTATACTATTTGCGCCACTAACCGTCCAGTGCATACCCGA
>NZ_JBAMMY010000205.1:0-8240 GCF_051233685.1 Desulfobacterium sp. N47 | reverse complement strand
TCATCCTTTCTTGAATTGGTGAATTTAAGAAGATAATAGAGCATTCTCTTTATTAAATCAATATGTTATTTGGTATTTCAACTGCTTTTTATAAAAATAATCGGATCAATGCGAGACTTTTGAAATTACCTCAAATGCTTTAAAACGGTGAAACGGGAAATAATACTTATTTTTAATCCGGATATGCGATTTTTCAGAATTCAGTAGTTATAAAAGCATATCCAAGGAAATATTGCGAAATATAAATATACGGTTTATGTTAAGAAATTGGGATATTGGCCAGATTTTGGTTAAATCCAATCAGTGTAAACACTAATTTGCATGAAAGTAATAAACATCATTTAATAAGTCAATAATAAAATAGGCTGAGTTTCAAAGGAGACTGAGCTTTTCGAAGTACTTTGTACAAAAGAAAACCGTACTTAGGAATTTGTTGATATGCTTTAGATACAAAGACTATAGAAAATTTACGGCTCATTAACTGCAAGTATGTTTAAATGCTTATCGAATTATAAACCCATCAAAATAAGACTGGCATATTGATGTATTCCATGCTAATTTATGCTCGCATTTAAGCAGGAAAAGTTATGGATGGAAAACATTTAATAAATTGCTGCAATGAAAGGTTGGTGTAAGAATTGAAAGGTAAAATCAATTTAAAAGTTATTTTGATAGTTTTGTTTGGTCTGGCTGTTATTCCTGCCTTATGGATTTTAGTTTTTAACTTAGAGGGTGAAAAGCCTGTTATAGAATTTGAAAGCCCAACTCAAATATTGTCAATCGGAGCTTCAAAAGATATTACCGTTTTGGCTTCCGACCAGAAAAAGGGTTTGCATAAAGTTAAAATTGAGATTGTAAAAGACGGGAAAGAAAACGTACTGATTGAAAAAGAATACCCTAAAGCAGGTTTTTTTGGAGCAGGTGTTCATAAAGATACTATAAAGATCACTATTGAACCGTCAAAACTGGGAATCTCCGAAGGGAAATCATTATTGCGTTTAAGTGTATGGGATTATTCCTGGCGCAGATGGTGGAACGGAAATATAACAACCATCGAAAAAGAGATTAATATTGATACGAAACGGCCTGAAATAGATGTTATAAGCGGGACTCAATATGTAAACCAGGGTGGGGCAGGAGTTGAAATATACAAATTGTCCGAACCCTGCGTAAAAAACGGGGTTTACGCCGGAGGAAATTTCTTTCCGGGCTATAGCGGTTATTTTCCGGATAAAAATATTTATATCTGCTTTTATGCTCTTGAATATGACAAAGGACCGGGTACTGAAATATATGCTTTTGCTGTTGATGAAGCAGGAAACAGTTCAAAAAGAGGTTTTAATGTGTCTATCAAGGAGAAAAAATTTAAAGAAGATTCAATCAATATTTCGGATTCTTTCCTTAATGCGGTTATGCCTCAATTTGATATGACTGTTGATAAAAATTCAACTAACCCTCTATTGGATAAGTATATTAAAGTAAACCGGGAACTGCGGGTTGCAAACCATAACAAATTAAAAGAACTTGTACAAAACCCTGAAAAGGAAATACTCTGGCAAGGCGCTTTTATAAGTTTTCCGAATGCTGCAAATAAGGCTTCGTTTGCAGACCACAGAAATTACAATTATCAGGGCAAACTTGTAGACAGCCAGACTCATCTAGGAATCGATCTGGCCTCGCTTGCCGGTGCCCCGATTCCTGCTGCAAACAAAGGTAAAATTGCATATGTTGGTGATTTTGGGATTTATGGAAAAATGGTACTGATTGATCATGGCTTCGGCATTTTCAGTTTATATGGACATATGAGCAGCTCAGATGTTACCGTAGGCCAGATTGTAGAAAAAAATTATACTATAGGCCGGTCGGGTAAAACCGGTCTTGCTGCCGGGGATCACTTGCATTTCAGTATGCTTGTAGATAACGTATTCGTAAATCCTTTGGAGTGGTTGGATGCTTCATGGATAGTAAATAACATAACATCAAAAATTAATGACGCCAAATCGGTTTCCGGCTCCAAATAGGAAAAAGTATGATGAAGGAGTATAAGGTAAGAAAAACATATAAAGAGATAAATGAGAAAATTAAATCAGGAAAAGTTGTGGTGGTTACAGCCGGGGAAATGATCGATATCGTTAAAAACGATGGGCCGGTTAAGGCTGCAAAACATGTTGATGTAGTAACTACCGGAACATTTGCTCCCATGTGTTCTTCAGGTGCTTTTATAAATTTCGGACATTCGGTACCTACAATTAAAGCATCAAAAGTCTGGTTAAACAATGTTCCTGCCTATGGGGGAATTGCTGCCGTTGATTGTTACATAGGAGCCACAGAGCCCTGTGAGGATGATCCCCTTAACAAGGTTTATCCCGGTGAATTCAATTATGGCGGCGGGCATGTTATTCAGGATATGGTTGCAGGGAAAAAAGTTCATCTGAAAGCAACAGGATATGGCACTTCATGTTATCCGGGACGTCTGGTTGAAAAAGAAATTTCACTTGCAACTCTTCCCGGTGCAACTCTTTGCAACCCCAGAAACGGTTATCAGAATTATAATTGTGCAATCAATCTTACCAAAAAAACAATTTATACTTACATGGGTACATTAAAACCCAGGGGCGCCAATGCGACTTATTGTTCAGCCGGAGAGTTAAGCCCTCTTTTAAATGATCCTTATTATAAAACGATAGGACTTGGTACCAGAATATTTTTAGGAGGTTCACAAGGATATGTTACCTGGTACGGAACCCAGCATAAACCTTCTGTTAATAGAAATGAAAAAGGGGTTCCGTTAACTCCTGCCGGAACGCTATGGGTAATGGGCGATTTGAAAAACATGAGTCCGAACTGGCTTGTCGGTGTGAGCATTCAGGGATATGGATGTTCTCTTTCGGTAGGGCTGGGAATTCCCATACCGATATTAAATGAAGAGATGGCATCGTATACAGCAATATCCGATGAAGACATATTTACACAGATTGTTGATTATGGAAATGATTATCCAAACGGGATATCCAAGAGTTATGGGCAGGTTAGCTATGCACAATTAAAGAGTGGGTTTATAAATTTAGATAGTGAAAAAATTCCGGCAACTCCGCTTTCAAGCCTTGTCAAGGCCAGAGAAATTGCCAATATACTAAAAGAATGGATTCTAAAAGGGCAGTTTTTTCTGGGTGAACCCCAGTTTACTCTGCCCGGCAGTTTACAGCCTGATTAGTAAATATTGATAAATGATGAATGATTAATTTAACCGGATAAAAAAATTATTTCTTAATCTCATGTCTGATACCATAAGAGCTTTTATAGCGCTCAAGCTTCCGGATAATATCTTATCTTTCATAAATAAAATTCAGAAGAATCTGAAGCAATATGGTTTTCCTGTAAGGTGGGTAAAACCTGAAAATATCCATCTTACACTTAAATTTTTCGGAAACATAGACAAGTCCGATCTTTCTGATATCAAGGCTGCTTTGAATGAATGCTCAGGCTGTTATTCCGCTTTGAACCTTTTTGCAAAAGGAATCGATGTGTTTCCGTCAATTATGCGTCCAAGAATAATGTGGGTCGGCGTTTTGGGAGACACATCTCTTTTGTTAAGTCTGCAGAATACGCTTGATAAAAGATTGGAGGAATCCGGATTTAAAAAAGATGAAAAGCCTTTTAAAGGTCATCTTACAATGGGACGCTTTAAAGATAAGGTTAATAACGAAAAGCTTATCGAAATATTACGAAAATATCAAAATGTTGATCCGGAAGCATTTGCAGCAAAAGAGATCGTTCTTTTTAAAAGCGATCTTAAACCACAGGGGCCTGTATACACCGAACTTTTTAAGATGCTTTTGGGTAATAATAATGAGGACCGGGAGAAATAATCCCGCTTTGAGCTTGACCAAACTGAAACGTTTTGAAACCGGTTCTTTAGATAAATATTTTAGTTAGATCTTTCATGCCTTAGGGATTCCAGGGCTCGGGATTAACAAGGGGAAAAAATATCCCTTGGCTACTTAGCTCCTGGACCCTTAAACCATTGGCTTTAAGCCGGTGCCGGTTGACTTACAGAAGAAAGGGGAAATTATGAGCAATACAAATAATGCGATGGATAAGGAAAAAGCAATAGATGCTGCAATAGGCCAGATTGAACGCCAGTTTGGAAAAGGGTCGGTCATGAAACTTGGCAGCAGGCCTGTTGTAGATATTCCCGTAATACCCACAGGATCTCTTGCACTTGACAGAGCGCTTGGTGTGGGCGGGCTTCCGAGAGGAAGAGTTATTGAAGTATTCGGTCCGGAATCATCGGGCAAGACGACTCTTGCCCTAAGTTGTGTTTCCGAAGCCCAGAAACAAGGCGGCATAGCCGCCTATATTGATGCCGAACATGCACTTGATACTTCTTATGCAAAAGTGATAGGTGTCAACTGCGATGAACTTCTTATTGCACAGCCGGATACCGGTGAGCAGGGCCTTGAAATTGCAGATATGCTTGTAAGAAGCGGAGCTATAGATATTATTGTAATCGATTCGGTTGCAGCTTTGGTTCCCAGGGCCGAAATTGAAGGTGAAATGGGAGACTCCCATATGGGGCTTCAGGCAAGGCTCATGTCCCAGGCTTTGAGAAAACTTACCGGAACAATAGGCAAGACTATGACTTCTGTGATTTTTATCAACCAGATAAGGATGAAAATAGGAGTTGTATTCGGAAATCCCGAAACAACTACAGGAGGAAACGCTCTTAAGTTCTATTCTTCCGTAAGGCTTGATATACGACGCACTGCTTCCATCAAGGATGGGCAGGAAGTAACGGGAAACAGGACAAGAGTTCGTGTTGTCAAAAACAAGATGGCTCCGCCTTTCAGAGAAGCCGAATTTGATATAATGTATAACGAAGGAATATCAAAAACCGGGGATATCATTGATATGGGGGCGGATTTGGGAGTAATTGACAAAAGCGGTGCATGGTATTCATATAACGGGGAAAGAATAGGGCAGGGCCGTGAAAATGTAAAAAAATTCTTAAAGGAAAACCCGGATATTTTTAACAGTATACATTTGAAGGTCAGGGAAGTTGCAGGCATTATTCCGGTAAAGGAAGAAATTATAACCGAAGTCAAATCGAATACAGAATAACAAGTAATAAAAAAATAAAGTTTATGAGTCCATAAGTTCATGGAACAAAAAGAGTAAGGTCCGCCTTACAATCTTTTGCTTATGAACTTACCAACTCACCAACTTACGAGCTATAACCATACGGAGTTATTAATGACAGGCAGTGATATTCGCAGACAGTTTCTTGAGTATTTTAAAAAGCACGATCATCAGATCGTAAGAAGTTCATCACTTGTTCCGGTTGAAGATCCTACTTTGCTTTTTACAAATGCAGGCATGGTGCCGTTTAAGCGCACCTTTCTCGGGGAAGAGAAAAGAGGCTATGTAAGGGCGGCAAGCTCCCAGAAATGCGTGCGAGCCGGCGGAAAGCATAATGATCTTGAAAATGTAGGTTATACGGCAAGGCACCATACTTTTTTTGAAATGCTTGGAAATTTTTCCTTTGGTGATTATTTCAAGGAAAAGGCTGTTGAATATGCCTGGGATCTTCTTGTAACAGGCTTTGGGATTCCGGTGGATAAACTTTGGGTTTCAGTCTATCTTGATGATGATCAGGCTCATGATATCTGGCATAAGAATGCCGGTGTTTCCGAAGACAGGATTGTAAGATTCGGCGATAAGGATAATTTCTGGTCGATGGGTGATACCGGGCCATGTGGCCCCTGTTCCGAAATTCTGATTGACAGGGGAGAAAAATATGGCTGCGGAAAGCCGGACTGCAAGGTAGGCTGCGAATGCGACCGCTATCTTGAGATATGGAATCTTGTTTTCATGCAGTTTGAGAGGGATGCTTCAGGAAAAATGACTCCGCTGCCCAGACCCAGCATTGATACGGGAATGGGGCTTGAGCGCATTGCTTCTGTTGTACAGAATGTTCCTACAAATTATGATACGGATCTTATCATTCCGATTATAAGAAAAACCGAGCAGTTGTCGCAAAAGCGCCTTGGTGATTCGTCGGTATCGGATGTAGCAATGAAAGTAATTGCCGATCACAGCAGAGCAGCGGCATTTCTTATCTGTGACGGAATTCTTCCGTCTAACGAGGGAAGGGGATATGTGCTTCGCAGGATAATGAGAAGGGCTATACGTTACGGGCGAAATATCGGTCTTGTAAAGCCTTTCCTTCATGAGACATCACAAGTTGTTATTGAAACCATGAAAGATGCTTATCCGGAATTTGAAGGGGCTGAGGCATTTATTTCAAATGTTATAAAAAATGAGGAAGCAAGATTTTCCGAAACCCTTGATAATGGATTAAGGCTTTTAAATGATACCCTTTCGGAAATCAAAGCTAAGGGATTAAATACTATTTCAGGAGATATCATATTTAAACTGTATGATACTTATGGCTTTCCGGTTGATGTGGTTAGAGATGTTGTAAGAGATGAAAATCTTTTTCTTGATATGGACGGTTTTAATGCGGCCATGAAAAATCAGAAGGAAAAATCAAGATCGGTTGCAACTTTTTCCGGGATAACAGAAGCTTATAAAAATCTTTCCGCAAACCGGCTTATCCCAGAATTTGTAGGATATGATAAACAAATAAGTGATTCCAAAGTTCTTCTTATAGTAAAAGACGGGAAGGAAACAGCAGAAGCAGTTGCAGGCAGTGATATAGAGATTGTTACCGAAGAAACCCCTTTTTACGGTGAATCGGGCGGACAGACCGGAGACTCAGGCATAATATCCTCAAGTAATCTTAAAATTGAAATTGCAGATACCATAAAGGATGCGGCAGGAATAATAATTCATAAAGGTAAAATTATTACCGGAACCGTTTCAAAGGGTCAGTCTGTAACTCTGTCTGTTGATAATAAAAGACGTAGTGCAACAGCAAATAACCATACTGCAACGCATATACTGCATTTTATATTAAAACGGATTCTGGGAGATCATGTAAAACAGGCCGGATCATTTGTATCATCCGAAAGGCTTCGTTTCGATTTTACCCATTTTTCCCAGGTTGATTCCGATACGCTTGAAAAAATAGAAACGCTTGTAAATGAAAGAATCAGGGAAAACGCTTTAACATGCATAGAAGAGATGGATGCCGAAAAAGCCTTTAAATCCGGCGCAACAGCTCTGTTTGAAGAAAAATACGGTGATGTAGTAAGAGTAATATCTCTCGGAGAGTTCAGCAAAGAGCTTTGTGGTGGAACGCATACCGATAGAACAGGCAATATAGGCCTTTTTAAGATTATAGCAGAATCAAGCGTTGCATCCGGTGTAAGGCGAATCGAAGCATTAACGGGTGCTGCCGCCTTGAATTATATTCAGCAGAATATGAAAACTTTGAATGAGACTGCCCGTATTGTTAAGGAAAAGCCGGAAGCACTACCGCAAAAAGTCGAAAAAATGCTTATCCAGCAAAAGGCTTATGAAAAGGAACTTGAAAAAACAAAAGCAAAAATCGCCTCCCGTGCAGCAGATGATATGGATAATGAAATCAAATCTATAAACGGTGTAAAAGTTCTGGCCAAGAAAGTTCTGGCAGATAATCCCGCTGCATTAAGAGATCTTGCCGACAAATTCAGAGATAAAATAAAATCCGGAATTGTTGTGCTTGGAAGCGCCGCAGGCTCAAAAGTGTTTTTGATTGTTATTGTTACCAAGGATCTGGCCGGAAAATATCATGCAGGAAATATTGTGAAACAGGTTTCATCAGTGGTAGGCGGGGGAGGTGGAGGAAGACCCGATATGGCTCAGGCCGGGGGAAGTATCCCTGAGAAACTGGATGAGGCGCTGGCCGGAGCTTATGATATTATAAGTAGTGTATAGCTTCAGATGCTGTTTGGATGGCAACAATCCATGGATAGCAGGTGCATAACCGAAAAAACAGGATGGATCTATTGTCCGGGTACAAAGTGCCCGGACAAATAGATGATTACTGCCAGCTGCTATTAGGCTTAAATACAAGCCTGCTTTATCGATCTTTTTACAAGTACTCTTATCAGTTTGCGCTTATACCATGCCGAAATATTAAAATGAGGCATGGGACGTACCTTTTCGTAAGCGGCATCGGCTGCTTTTTCTATGAGTTCGTCTGTTATGCTGTTGCCGATAAGAATATCTTCTGCTTCCTTAAGTCTTAAGGGTCCTGATCCTACAGCAGTTACTGCAATTCCTGCATTTTTACA
>NZ_JBAMMY010000204.1:0-10573 GCF_051233685.1 Desulfobacterium sp. N47 | reverse complement strand
TGAAATGCCGCATCCAGGTGGAAAACTTTTCCGGCAAGACGGTGAGATCCGTTTACCAGGATTTCCATGCCAAAGTATTTTCAAAGAACCTGACGATGATGATTGCCAATTCAGTTGAGCCGCTTGTTGAGAAAAATACAGAGAGCCGGAAATATAAGTATCAAGTCAATTTTACCCAGGCGCTTTCGGCAATAAAGAATGTCATTGTGCTTTTGATCCTGCGCCCCAGCGACAAGATTCACTCTATTATTGAAGATCTACAGGCGCTTATTCTCAGATGTGTCGATGCAATCCGGCCCGGTAGAAGTAATAAACGAATTTTCAAAAAGCGAAATAAAAAGTTTAACCCGGCTTATCGGCAACCAGCTTAATTCAACGGCATTGACTCCGTATGAACAGATTTCACGGCGAAGCCCTTCTGCTATTGCTCCTATGGCAAACTTGCTGGAACCGTAAAATCCGCTGAATGGAGATACGTTTCTTCCTGCAACGGAACCTACGGCAACAATATCTCCGCTTTTACGTTGAACCATATACTGTCCTGCTTGCCTCATCAGATAAGCCGCACCAAAGACGTTGACCTGGTAGACTTCCTGCCATTTAGCCAAATTGGTGCTTATTACACCACCGGCAAGACCCCGGCCCGCATTTGCAACCAGTATGTCATATTTGCATCCCCCGTCATTCCAGCTTAAAGAACGATTTAAAAGCAAATCAATATCTGCCTGAACACCTGCATCGCCGGATACGATAAGAGATTTACCTCCTAAACCGGAAATTTCCGAGGCCAGTTCCTCAAGCCTGTCCTTACGCCTGGCATATATTACAACTGCAGCTCCGGCCTGAACCAGAGCCAAGGCTGTGGCGCGCCCAATGCCTGAACTTGCGCCGGTTACTATAGCTGTTCTTCCGGAAAGAGGTTTGTTTGTTTTGCTGTCGTTCATACTATTGGCTCCTGTTTATGAATGTCCATAGATTTACATAAAATTAAGATATATAAATTTGATTATTCAACGTAGTTGAATAATTTAAAAATACGGTTTAATCAATATCAAGACAATAAAATAAAATTATGTCGTTAAGTTAGCATATACGTAGCATTCTTAATATTATTGCGTATTAACAAAAGTATAAGTTGAATGCAAGGAAGATAAATAATGTAACTTCTCAATAACTTCGGGCAGAGAAACTCTGCATATTGGTTGAATATCCATACCATATTTTTGCCACTGGGCTGAATTTGGTTGCGTTACTGATTGTTTTCGGGTAGTTGAGCTAATAACAAATCGTATTTCTGAGAAAGAGAAAATGACTGTTCAAATTCCCAGAATATCCGGCATTCCCGAAGCTGAACGAACTCCGCTGGTTTTGATACTTTTGGAAGCTATTGCTCAGCTCAGGGAGGAAGTTCAACTGTTAAAGGATGAAATTGCCAGGCTTAAAGAATACAAAGAGTTACCGGATGATCAGAAAAAAATCAGGATTGAATCGCAGTTTGATCAGATATTTACCCGGCAAACCTGCTTTGCCAACACGAATTCCATGTACTTTCCAGGGGAAAAAAAGGATTAATCCTATTGGATCAAATGAGAGCTGTTGATAAATCAGGATTAATTCAAAAGCTTGGTATAATTACTAAAAACGCTCAGATCAAAACAATCAGCTGTTTACAAGATCTTTTTGCGTATTAATATGTTAACAAGCCCATTTCACTCAGACGGAAATTCCACTGCATTGTCTAACTTGACAGTGCACTGGGTGAACCGCTGACCGGCTTGTTGTGCAAATCCAAACCTGAAAGGAAAGGAGAACAGGGATGACTGAAGATAGCAAGTGCCCGGTAACGGGCAAAACGAACAAACCCGCTGCAAGCAGAGGAACGTCAAACCGTGACTGGTGGCCGAACCAGTTGAACCTTAGGATTCTTCATCAAAATTCTTATATGAGTAATCCCATGGGCCAGGCGTTCAACTACTCTGAAGAATTCAAGAAACTCGACCTGGCTGCCCTTAAGAATGACCTGTATGCGCTGATGACCGACTCGCAGGATTGGTGGCCGGCAGATTACGGCCACTATGGGCCGTTCTTCATCAGGATGGCGTGGCACAGCGCAGGTACATACCGCACCGGTGACGGCCGCGGCGGTGCTGGGCGCGGCACCCAGCGCTTTGCGCCGCTCAACAGCTGGCCGGACAACGTGCTTCTCGACAAGGCGCGCCGTCTGCTCTGGCCGATCAAGCAAAAGTACGGTAAGAAAATCTCCTGGGCCGACCTCATGATCCTTGCCGGCAACTGCGCTCTGGAGTCGATGGGCTTTAAGACCTTCGGCTTCGGCGGCGGGCGCGAGGATGTCTGGGAGCCGCAAGAGGATATCTACTGGGGTGCCGAAGAGGAATGGCTGGCTACGAGCGACAAGCCCAAAAGCCGTTACACCGGCGACCGCGATCTCGAAAATCCCCTTGCCGCCGTGCAGATGGGGCTGATCTACGTGAACCCGGAAGGTCCGGACGGCAATCCGGATCCGGTTGCCTCCGGCCGTGACGTCCGCGAGACCTTCGCGCGCATGGCGATGAACGATGAAGAAACCGTCGCTCTCGTCGCCGGTGGTCACACCTTCGGCAAATGTCACGGCGCAGGCAGTGCATCCCATGTCGGTCCGGAACCCGAAGCTGCTCCTATCGAAGAGATGGGACTTGGCTGGAAGAGCAGCTTTGGCAGCGGCAAAGGCGGCGATACAATCGGCAGCGGTATTGAGGGCGCCTGGAAGCCGAACCCAACCAAATGGGATATGGCTTATCTGCGTGTGTTGTTCAAATACGAGTGGGAGCTGGTCAAGAGCCCGGCCGGCGCGAATCAGTGGCTGGCCAGGGACGTGGCCGAAAATGACATGGTGGTCGACGCGCATGACCCTTCAAAGAAACACCGGCCGATGATGACCACAGCGGATCTCTCTCTTCGCTTCGATCCGATCTATGAGCCCATAGCGCGTCATTATCTGAAAAACCCCGGGGAATTCGCGGATGCCTTTGCCCGGGCATGGTTCAAGCTGACGCACCGCGATATGGGCCCCCGTTCGCGCTATCTTGGGCCGGAAGTACCGGCAGAGGAACTTATCTGGCAAGACCCGGTGCCCGCAGCTGATTATAAGCTGATCGATGCGCAGGATATTGCCGACCTCAAGGAAAAGATACTTGCTTCGGGACTGTCTGTCTCCCAACTGGTCTCGACGGCCTGGGTCTCGGCGTCCACGTTCCGCGGTTCCGACAAGCGCGGTGGGGCAAACGGCGCGCGCATACGTCTTGCTCCGCAGAAAGATTGGAAAGTCAACCAGCCAGCCCGGTTGTCGACTGTCCTGCAGACCCTTGAGAAAATCCAAAAGAAGTTCAACAGCGCACAGTCAGGCAAGAAGATGATTTCGCTCGCTGATTTGATTGTTCTGGGCGGATGCGCAGGTGTCGAGCAAGCTGCGAAGAATGCCGGTAATGATGTGACCGTTCCCTTCACGCCGGGACGCACGGATGCGTCTCAGGAGCAAACCGACGTGGAGGCGTTCACCGTACTCGAACCGGCTGCAGACGGGTTCCGTAACTACCTCAAAACCAAATATACAGTATCGGCAGAGGAGCTGCTGGTTGACAAGGCCCAATTGCTGACGCTGACCGCCCCTGAGATGACAGTTCTTGTTGGCGGTATGCGCGTATTGAATACCAACTTCGGGCAATCCCAACATGGTGTATTCACCAAGCGGCCGGAGACGCTCACCAATGACTTCTTCGTTAATCTGCTCGACATGCGAACGACCTGGAAGGCAACCCCGGAAGACAAAGATGTGTTCGAGGGCCGTGATCGCGCAACAGGCGAACTCAGGTGGACCGGCACTCGTGTCGATCTCATCTTCGGTTCGAACTCCCAACTCAGGGCCTTGGCGGAAGTCTATGCAAGTGAGGACTCCCGGGAGAAGTTCCTGCAAGATTTTGTTGCGGTGTGGAACAAAGTAATGAACCTTGACCGTTTCGACATCGCCTGATCGTAGAACAAACGTTTTCGAGTGCTCTATAAGGCGGCAAAAAAAGGTCGGCTAATCGGGTAGCCGGGGTTTTTCTCCCCCGGCTACCAAACATCAATTCGGGTGATTGGGAACGGGTGCTTATATATAGATTGACATGTTTCAGTCAAAGACCCCTGGCTTTGCAGGTGGTCTTTGACTCTTTAAGCCATGATATTGTGCTAAAGATTCTCCCTGTTCCATCTTCATTTTAACCGAAGCAAGTAACATATTTTTCTTAATATTTATTTCAATTCTGGAAAAATCGTGAAGATGTTTTCTCACACCAACATCAAAAGCTTCTTTCCGGCCATCAAATGTATCTGCCAATTCACGGAGAAAGGAGCTTATCTCATTTGCTTTTATATCTTTTTTAATTTTAATTTCTTTGCTCATAATTCGATCCTTTTTTTAAAAAAAATGCCATGAAAAAGTTTTCCATGCCGAATCAATACAGGTTTATACGCTTTAAAGA
Source organism: Desulfobacterium sp. N47 (assembly GCF_051233685.1). Lineage (NCBI taxonomy): Bacteria > Pseudomonadati > Thermodesulfobacteriota > Desulfobacteria > Desulfobacterales > Desulfobacteriaceae > Desulfobacterium > Desulfobacterium sp. N47. Next base: position 6,053 of record NZ_JBAMMY010000204.1, on the reverse strand, counting down.
TAAAACCAAAATAAATTTGCTGACCGATTATTTATAAGATGTGGGCTTTTCGTACGTATCTGTCTGAAATGATCGCTGTATAAAAGAGCTTATTTAAAACATCTGCCTGATGATTAAATATAAGTATAACTATCTGTTATAATGTGTTATTGTAATTGAAAAGTGGGTACAGCCTGGTTAAAGTACCCATTTCCTGATTTTATAGATAATAAACATAAAAATTGTGTTTTGTATAGTATCCCAAAGTATACCTTTTATGATTTTTTTCCGCATATTTTAAAGGCTGTGTTTTGCAATCTTGTGAGCCGGTTTCAAAAAGTCCCATTTAGACCGATCTTTTGCGTTGGGCTCAAATTTTAATTCTCGAAATACTAAATGTATTCCTGTGGTTAAAATTTTCGCCCGCCTTGACCTTGACCAAACCGAAACATTTTGAAAGTGGCTCCTGTATTAGAATTTTTGTTTGTTCATATTGGCCATGATTTAGAATGTTAACATTATACCGGTAACTTATAATGGGCATTTGATTATAAGTTGCTATCAACAATGAAGTATGGCACGTAAGATTTATGCCAAGAATATAGAGAACAGACGCATATAGGCGTTTCATCTTGGTATTACAGGTTTATAAAAAAGATATTAAACAGGGAAAGAAGCCGGATTCAATTTGTTTCAGGCAATCTCTTTATTGAAAAAAATCAGGAGTAATATTTAATATGGCTGGTTCCAATTCGAAAAAGATTAATGCAGCTTGTCTGATCTTGGCCGGAGGGCAGGGCAAGAGGCTTACGCCGGACAAACCTCTTCTGGAAATAAACGGAAGATCGATCATCGAACGGACGGCAAGTGTGGTCGTACCCTTGTTCGAAGAAGTATTCATAGTGACTAATACACCGGAAAAGTATGAAACGCTTTCTCTTCCTTTTGTGTCCGACGAACGTCGGGGCTGTGGTCCTCTGATGGGCATCTATAGCGGGCTTCGAAGGATAAACCATGAGATAGCGTTTGTATGCGCAGCAGACATGCCTTTTTTAAATGAAGAGATCATCCTTTCGGAATTTCTCGTACTCGGTACATTCGATATCGTAGTTCCCTGGCCGGGGGAAAGGCCGGAATTTCTGCACGCCTTCTATCACAAACATTGCTTGCCTGCTATGCGGAAAAACCTTGAAGCCAATCTGTTTAAAATCGAAACGCTGGTTGAGTGCTGCAATACCCTATACCTGGACAGAAACTGGTTTACACAAAACGGGTTGGCACAACAGATCGATGTTACATTCATGAACATCAATACGCCGCAGGATTATCAGCGATGTCTTGCACATGGGGAAGAAGGAAAGGAGCATGAAATCATTGGTTCATTTCGGATGCGAAGAGGTGCGCACGGCCTGGATGTGCTTAAGGCCATCGCACCCGATGTGCTGCAGGAGGTGCGTCAGACATTAATCGAACAGGAGACCAACTATCAAAACAAGTCTGCTGAAGAAGTGTTTTCCAGCCTGTGGTCCCATGGCTCAAGGGTCAGCCGCATCGCCCATCACATCGCAAAAGCGGAGGGCCTGAAGGAAGAACCGGCCCTGCTCGCCGGCCTTTTGCATGACATTGGAAAGTTTGCCAACGGAAGCTATCATGAGAATGATATCCCTGAAGAGGAAAATGCAGCCCGGTTCGCGGAAAAAATTCTCTCAGGAACAATATACGAAAGATGGATTCCGATAATCAACGAAGCTATACTTTCCACATATTTAGAGGGTGAAGCTACCAATGATATCGGCAGGGTGTTGTATGATGCTGACCGTCTCGACAAGCTGGGTAATATGGGAGTTGCCCAGTTTTTTGCAAAGAAGGCGCTGCGTAGGCAGTTTCTGGATGATGATTTATTGATTCGAACAAGTATCGAGCTGACTTATGCATACCATGCTCCGGATACACTAAAGACTTCAACCGGAAGATCCATCGCTAAGCTGCGAAGCATCAGGACTCGCAGGTTTTACACGGAACTTCTGGAAGAATGGATGATGCTTGGGCTCGGCGCATTCAAGATCATTGAAGAAGACATTGCAGGGATTATATGCATACTTGTGATCCCGTGTGAATGTTCATGCGGCGGTTGTCTTAGACTCGAATCCGATATCCGGGATGCAGTAAAGTGCAGGTCCGTACTTGTAAAGTATGTATGTGAAGAGTGTGGTATGGAAAGCGAATTTTCCTTCTGCCTTCCGAGCATAAATGGCCTGCCGCAAACACGTTAAGAATTACCGGAAATCGGATTGGATTTAAAAATTGCATTCAAGAGACTCATCATAAATTTCTATTGTATGTTTTACTTCGATTCTGTCGTTTGATTTTGAGAGCATATCTGAAATCTGAATCATGCAGGCGGGGCAAGCGGTTGCAACCACCGAGCATCCTGATGATATAATGTTATTGCGTTTTCTTTTTCCAATATCAGCAGAAATGTCATAATGCTGCAAATTAAAGCTTCCGCCCATTCCGCAGCACCAGCCTGCTTCCGGCATTTCCATGAAACGATAATTTTTGTTTGCTTTCAGCATTAATCTTGGCTCTGTACTCACACCCAGCGACTTATTCAGATGACAGGGGTCATGATAAGTAATGATTTTGCCGCTGTCATTTTCGGGTTTTGTTGTGTTTATGCCGATCTTTGAGACTATAAACCGGTTTATATCAATTACTTTTTCAGAAATTATATCTACTTCGTCTCTTACCTTCTTTCCCAAATTTTCCCCTGCCATAAGGGGCCAGAATTTTTTAATAGTTGCAGTGCAGGTTGCGCAGGAAGTGACAAGATAATCGAAATCGAAAGGTCTGAATTTTTCGATATTGTATAGAAGAAGTCTTTCAAACGACTCGATATCTCCCGATGATAGAGCAGGAATACCACAGCAACCCTGCCCTTGGGGCATAAAAACCCCGACCTCATGAAAAGAAAAAACACGCATAGCAGCTAAAGCCACATCCGGGAAAATTTTATCTATTAAACATCCTGTAAAATAAGCAATTTTGATACCCGATTTTCCGGGAAGGATATCTGCGGATGGAGAAATACGATGAAAAGGAACCGGAGCAAGCGGCATAAAATGTCGCTGATTAAGAATCGGCGAAGCGATCCGGCTGCATGATGTGCCAATAATATCGCTTGCAGGTTTTGTGAAAAATCTCTGAAACTTCGTTCCAACTTCAAATAGTCTGTCAAATGTTTGAGGATTTGCCAGCAATTTTCTAAGGATAAGTTTTTTGCTTGGGGATAAACCCATAAAAGCGGTTAAAATAGCTCTTGCTCTAATAAAAATATCAAGAACCTTTACCCCACTCGGACAATTTGCAGCACATGAGCCGCATAAAAGGCATTTGTTTAAATGTTCATAAACACCATCGGGATTTTCAAACATTGTGTTTAAAAGCCCGTCTAAGATTGCAAGCTTACCCCGGGCAACATCTGATTCTTTTCCTGTTACCGAAAAAATGGGGCACACAGCCTGACACATACCGCATCTCGTGCAAAGAGTAAGCATCTTTTCAAGCTCGGCCATAAGCTGTGCAAGCTGTTTCATATCGGACATCTTTATTTTCTCCCCATATTTTCTATCGTACCGCAATTCCGGTATGCTGAACATATATATATTTTCTTCACCAATATCCAGAATATAATTGAGTGCAATTACAGTCTTTACTGCCTCAAAAATGTTTCAAAGACCGTAGCGGATTATGCAGGTTTATCCTGCAACATACCGGATTATTGGCCGATTTATTGCTTAATTTTTCTTGACAATCCGTTTGTCATCCTGTAACAATTTAAACGGGTAAGATATTTAACAATTGCTTATTAGTTCATACCGGTTTCAAAAAGATATTAAGATTATACCCGTTATTAAACAACTTTTAATTTCTCTTGTTTTAATCTTAAAAACAGAAATTTTATCAATAATCAGCGGCATTATTTAACCGGAGAAGACCATGAAAAAACCGGTCGTTTTTGTGATTATACTTTTGCTTTGGGGATTATCTAATACTTCGTTTGCCGATATGCAGCACATCGGTAAAATAAAGGGAACAAGCGGCATAGTCTCCATTCAGCGAAACGGCAAAATGATTCCGGCTTTTCCTAATATGAAAGTTTATTTAAACGACTCACTTATCACCGGTTCCAATGGGGTTGCAGGCATTCTTCTTGAAGATAATACTCTTCTTTCCATGGGTTCGATGAGCCGGTTAGCTCTTGATAAATTTGACTTTTCTCCGGCTAACAACAAATATGCCCTGCAATTAAGAATGGGTCAGGGAACATTTGTCTATCTGTCGGGTCTTATGGGTAAGCTTGCGCCAAATGCGGTTAAGATTGAAACACCCTCGGGTACTATCAGTATGCTTAAAGAAACCAATTTCATGGCTCGTTTTCCGGGTGATGAGTAAGATTATTTATCGAAAAATATACGCACAGGATGGATGCTGATGAAAGGGAATCGTTTTTTTGCCTTATTGCTTATTTTTTTTCTGGCCGGATGTGCCGGTAAAGAAAACCTTATTGTACTTACACCTGATGCCAATGGAACTGTGGGTGCTATTCAGTTCAAAAACGAGAAAGGCTCAGTTGTTCTCGATGAACCAGGCAAAGCGATTATTGCAAAGGATTCCCAGTCGCCTCCTTCGGCATCAACCCCTATTGCAGATGCCGATACCCAGACAATTTTTCGGGAGGCGCTAAGTGCAAAACCATTGGCGCCTCAAAGTTTTATATTGTATTTCGATTTTGATTCCAACAACCTGACTGCTGAGTCGAATAAACTTATCGACGATATCCTTCAAGCTATAAAGGAGCGGGATTCGCAGGATATTCCGGTGGTTGGTCATACTGACCGTGCGGGTAACCCTGACTATAATTTTTCGCTTTCCATGCAACGGGCCACTGCCGTTCGCGACCTGCTTGTTAATAGGGGTATCAAATCCGAATTTATCCAGATATCTTCACATGGCGAAGGCAACCCGCTGATTCCGACAGCAGATAATGTTGCCGAAGCACGCAATCGCCGGGTAGAGGTTGTTGTTCGATAACCTGCATATAAAGCTTAAGCGGATTAATTGGAAATAACTTTCGGTATTGATGGAAAACACATCCGGCATTCCTTTATGACTCAAATTATAAAAAAGTACGACACCGTCAGGATTAACTGTTGCTTTAACCGAAACATTGAATCCTGACAGTGCAAATCAGCAGATACTTTTAATGGAATGATATTATTCAGATTATACTGGTAGTAATTTTCAGGCAAGAATACTTTTTATAGAATATTTCAGATTAACAAAAGGCAATGGCATGAATGCTGTTTTGAAATTCCGACCGGCTATTCCGGATGACGAACCGTTTCTGAGAGAATTGCGTGCTCATCTGGATGCCGAAAGATTGTTTATTCACTATTGGAATACGCAAGATGAAGAGTTGAAGCGAAATATACTGGATCTTCAATATCGGGCTCACGAAAAACATTTTCAGCATGTAAAAAACAACTGGGAAACCAAAGATAATGTAATTGAACTGGACGGCAAGCCGATTGGCCGCTTTATCGTCAGTGGCGACCGGGATGAAATCCGCCTGGCCGATATCCTTATTGACAGTAATTATCGTTGCTATGGAATAGGGCAGGCGGTTTTGGACATGACGAAAGCTGAGTGTATGCAGTCAAAACGGCCCCTGCGTCTTCATGCAGATAAATTCAGCCGGCGGTACAGTTTTATCTGAACCAGGGATTCCGGGCAATTGAAGAAACGACAACTCATTATCTAATGGAGTGGAGGCCTGCTTCACTTCCCGAAAAAACGCAATACTTTTTTAACAAATAAATCCGTATTACAACTTTTAAGATCGGAAACTGATAATAACATATCGGAGTCAATATAATTAATAGCAGGTAAACTCCCGGCTCTGCCGGGAGACTCCCGGAGTTTGACAATTCCGGGATTATGAATTTGACAGGCGTTCATCATACATGATGCTTTTGTAATACCCGAATGCTTTTATCGGGAATCCAGCTTTT
>NZ_JBAMMY010000201.1:0-29659 GCF_051233685.1 Desulfobacterium sp. N47 | reverse complement strand
TTGAGAAAGACAGGCTTGTCGATATTATCAAGCATTTGAGCAGAATCTATTTTGCCGATGTTCTTGGCTATTGCATCATGGGCAATCATTTTCATCTATTAATTCAGATGTATCCTGAAACGACTATAAGCGATGAAGAAGGAGAAGAAAAGGGACAGGCGAATTATGCTTTATTCTCCTTGGGGTTTGGACTTGCTGATTCAGCACATATTGCATTTGCCGAGGCTGGAAAAGCAAAATTTATCACATGTGACGACAAGCTGATGAAAAAATGCCGTAAGCACACGATTAATACTTGGTGTGGCAACCCTGTTCAATTTTGCGCGGAGGAGGATTTAAGATGAAAACGGAGCGTTATCTTACTGAGGAAATAACAATAAAGAAAGGTATCGACGCCCTTGTTAAGGAATTGGGACCGGTCGAGACAATGCGGTTTATAAATTTACCCCGTAAACGACGGCAGGAAAGCGTAAAACGCCACCGTGAGTGGCAAAGGATGCTTGATAAAACGGATTTTTTTGATAAGGTGTTCGAATAGAGTGCATTTTACTACTTCTCGCTTAGATTTTATATGCCTCACTGGCACAAGCAGAAAGTTTAAAAAATAGGAATAAAACGGTTTTCGGTTGACAGTTCACGGTTAACGGTTGAAAGCAGTTGACAGTTGAAAGCGGTTGACAGTTGACAGTTGACGGTTAACGGTTGACGGTTAACGGTTGAAAGCGGTTGACGGTTAACGGTAAACGGTAAAAGAAAGCTAAAAAGATAATTCAATATAAAAAGGCAGAGCCGATATTGACTCTGCTTTTTTTGTTCTCGTTATAAAATCTTAAATAAATCCCAGATTATTTTCAACCGGCAACTGTCAACTGTAAACCGGCAACCGTAAATGTCTCTGCTATTTTATATTTTTGAACCCTGTAGAAACGCAAAACATTGTGTCTCTACAAAGTTTGCCTGAAAATTCCGCATTTTTGCCGGAAAAAGAAAATTTGTCATGAATATAAAATTATGGTATTGTTTCAAAAATGACTGATAGGTAGATATCTTCAATAAATATTATGAAATATCAATCCGGAAAATGATGAAATACAAGTGAAAACCTATTCTTTATCAGCTTATGAATTATAAATTGACTCAACATGCAAAAGACGCAATAATAAAAAGAAAGGTTGAACTGAAATGGATAGAACAGGCAGTGTCATTTCCTCAGCATATTGAGCAGGATGCAACTGATTCCATGTTGGAACACCGCATGGCGGTAATCCCTGAGAATGAAAGCCGTGTGCTTCGTGTTATAATAAACCCACACACAAATCCTTTGTTGGTGGTAACATTGTTTTTTGACCGCAGAATGAAAGGTAAACTATGAAGCTAAAAATCGATAATGAAGCAGATGCTCTTTACCTGACTCTTGATGAGTCGAATGCTGTGGAATCTGAAGAGGTTTCCCCCGGCATCATTGTGGACTACAACACAGAGAACCATGTGGTCGGCATAGAAATGCTTTACTTGTCCAAAAGAACTCCTAAATTGGATACAGGCAGACTCCTCTTTGAAATGGCTCCAAAATCACGTTCCGCAGAATCCGATGTTATAGACATGTCCAACACCTGATTATTATTTGCTTTACCTAATCTATCATCATATTATAGTAAATCCTGATTCCGAACCGCCACCCTGCTTCTTCTCGGCTTCGGCCTTGTTGGTCTTGCAGGTGCAGGCAGAAAAATTAAAAAATAGAGATAAAGCGGTTTACGGTTGACGGTTAACGGTTAACGGTTGAAAGCGGTTGACAGTTGAAAGCGGTTGACGGTTGAAAGCGGTTAACGGTTAGCGGTTGACGGTTGACGGTTAACGGTTGACGGTTGACGGTTAACGGTAAAAGAAAGCTGAAAAGATAATTCAAGTAAAAAAGGCAGAGTCGATATTGACTCTGCCTTTTTTATTTCCGTTATAAAATCTTAAATAAATCTCAGATTATTTTCAACCGGCAACTGTCAACTGTAAACCGGCAACCGGAAATGTCTTTGCTATTTTTTACTTTTGAACTTTGTAGAGACGCAAAATATTGCGTCTCTACAAAGTTTACCTGAAAATTCCGCATTTTTACCGGTAAAAGAAAATTTGTCATGAAGCTAAAATTATGGTATTAATTAAAAAACTGAATGATATTTGATGAATTCGAATCAACCGTTTCGGGAAAATTCCAGATACAGAGATAATGGAGGTGTCCATGTCTGACTTACTGAAAAAAATAGAGAATGAGGCTCTTGGTCTTTCTATCCAGGAACGCGCTTTTTTAGCTGACCGTTTACTCAGTTCTCTTGGTGAAGATGTACTTTCAGATATAGATAATGCCTGGATAGCCGAGGCTGAGCGCCGTTATAAGGAATATAAGGAAGGTAAACGCTCAGGTGTTGCTGCAAGCAATGTGTTTGACGAAGCAGATCGGATGTTGAAGTGAATTTTGTTATTTTCGATCATGATGCCAGATCTGAATTTTTGTCAGCTGTCCGGTATTACGAGGACTTCCAAAAAGGCTTGGGATATCGCTTTCGCCTCGTTGTTGAATCTGCTGCAAAAAAGATCTCTGAGGCACCATTTCATGTATCGCATACTTAAAGCACCTTTCAGACGTCATTTGTTACCGAAATTTCCATACTCAATTATTTACGCCATTGAACCTGATCATATCCGAATCATTGCTGTTGCCCACAGTAAGCGCAAGCCTGGATATTGGTCGGCGCGCATCCCGGATAATGATGAAAATTGTAAGGAATAGAAAAGAATAATTAAATAACAAAAGAGGCAGAGTAGATATTGACTCTGCTTTTTTTGTTCTCGTTATAAAATCTTAAATAAATCTCATATTTTTTTCAACCGGAAACTGTCAACTGTAAACTGTAAACCCTTTTTTTACCGAAAACAGCTTTGAGACAAAATCGGTAAAGAGCTGTCTGCCCGCAACTCTTTCCTTATATCTATCCTGAATTAATTCCGTAAATAGTTATTTTGGTCGCTGCCAAAACCAGTTTCATTTTCCTGTTGCTTCAATATCGCAAATACGCTATAATAATACAACGAACTGGAAGATCATATATTTCAGCGAATCTGTGCAGCAAGAAATTCTCGTCATGCCGGCAGGCTTTCTTGCCCGGTATCTTCGATATTCCGACAGAATGGAGGTGTTTGGCCCGGACTTGGGTATGCCACACACTCGCGCAATGGGTGAAGGACTGTTTGAGCTGCGGTTAAAAGCCACAGAAGGAATCGCACGGGTCTTTTACTGCACAGTGGATGGCAAAAAGATAGTAGTTCTACACCAGTTCATCAAGAAAACCGGCAAAACTCCATCCAGGGAGTTTGAAACAGCCCGACGGCGGATGAGGGAGGTAAAAAAAAATGCTAACACACAAAGAACTTAAGGCTCGCGCTCTCGATCGTGCAGATGTTAAAGATGAATATGACCAGCTTGATGATGAGTTTTCTCTTCTCGATCAGTTTCTGAAGGCTCGCTCGGCTGCCGGTATCACTCAGGCAGAAGTTGCCGAACGTATCGGAACAACCCAGTCCGTAATAGCACGACTTGAATCTGGAAGCGGAAAACATTCACCATCACTTGCCACATTGCAAAAATATGCTAATGCACTTGGATGCCGTCTGGAAATGAAAATAGTTAAGGTAAAGTCGTCTAATAGAGAAAAAAATCACCCAGCCTGCGCTACCAATCACCCAGCCTGCGCTACCAAGAGATAAGCCGGTACAAGGGTAATTGAGAGGGGAGAAAAAGGACAGAAAAAGGGACAGGCGAATAATACTTGACGTACCTATTGTTTATGGAATTGAAGAAATCTCTAATGATTTGAAGGGTGACGTCAAACGCTTGGCCAACTTTACGCCGGAATACAGATTAAGAGTCGGCGATTATAGAATCCTTTTCGAAACGTATAAAGACAAAATCACCATTTACAGAATACTTCATCGTAAAGATGTATATAAATAACGGAAGGATAACATGATGGAATTAAATCCCCAGATCATTGAAAAGCACGGAAAAAAAGAATTTGTGATACTTACCTATGAAGATTTTCTAAAAGTTCAGGAAGAACTCGAAAATTATAATGATCTTCGTATGCTCCGCGAAGCTAAAGAGAAAGAAGGCAATTCTTGCACGATAAGTTTTAAAGAAGCAAAGAAAAAATTTAATATTGAATAAGAAGCGGCGGTTAGATTTGTCGGCCTTGCAGGTGTAAAACGGTTAACGGTTGAAAGCGGTTGACAGTTGACGGTTGAAAGCGGTTGACAGTTGACGGTTCACAGTTAACGGTAAAAGAAATAATTCAATACAAAAAGGCAGATAAGAATTATTAACTCCGGTTAAATAGTTCCTCTCTCTAATCATTCCGGACTTGATTCGGTTCGAAGAACGGACACCCGTAATCCAAAAGAATTTTACGGTTGGGGATGACAGGGTGGCGAAAGGATTTGGAAAGTAATTGGGTCCGTAACTTTCAACGTTCCAATTTCTATTGACAAACCATGATGATGCACTAGACTGTGTTCATTAAACTCTAAGAGGTGTTCCATGCTAACAATCAATATCCGGGAAGCAAAGACGCACCTTTCACGCCTGGTCGATGAGGCCGCAAAAGGTAATGTTTTTATCATTGCCAAGGCAGGAAAGCCGATGGTCAAGGTTTTGCCACTATCCGAAGGTGAGTTGCAAGAGGCTGAAAAGCTGGGGTTCATGTCGGGTGAGATTTCAGTGCCGGACGATTTTGATTCTCTGGCAGCAACGGAGATGATCCAACTTTTTGAAGGTAGACCCTCTTGAAATTGCTGCTGGATACGCATATTGTCCTATGGGCTGCAGGGCAGCCGGAAAAACTCTCCGAATCAGCCCGTATTCTTTTGACAACGCCCGAGAACATTTTGTACTTCAGTGCAGCCAGTATGTGGGAGATTATGATCAAACGGGGTTTGGGACGGGAGGATTTCAAGGTAAATCCGCGCCGCTTGAGAAAGATGCTCATCGTGCATGGATATACCGAGCTGCCTGTAACCGCGGAGCATGCCTTTACGGTCGAGACGTTGCCTTTGCTTCATAAAGACCCTTTTGATCGCTTGCTGCTGGCCCAAGCCCGTACGGAAGGGATGTTGTTGCTTACGGTTGATGCTTTCGTTTTACAATATCAAGAATCCGTGCTGGCTGTTTGATTGCGGCAAGTTAACGGGTATTGATATATTTACATGACCAATAATGGACAGGCGAATAATGCATGACAAGCCCATTGTTTGCGGTTAATAGCTAAGCAGTGTGAAAACAAATTTATATAAACGGAGGATTATATGCCAAAAATCGCCAGAATGATCGTGGCGGATCAAAAAACGGCAAAACATCATCATCATCATGATTCGCGTAAAAGGATATCATGGGTTCCGATTGTTCGGAATACAACCGCTTCCCCATCAAAATTAAAGGTAAAGCGATATTTCATCGTCACCGAGCCTTCCCAGCGATCCTGAGTCCCCTGGATTTTTTTTACTCTTATTGAAGGATGAAGCATATCAGCAAGGAAGAGGCTTAATTTTTGGTTAAAGGCTTGCTGAATTTCATTGGGCAGCACATTGTATTGTTTTTTAAATTTTTTACTGAAGCGGTAAGATTCTATTCTTTTAACCATTTCAAACCTTCTTCGGCAGTATTAAAGGTCGGCGAAAGCTTTTTATTTGCAATCTCACTTTCTGCTTCAGTTTCTGCTATCTGCCATTCTCTGGTCCAGTACCAATCCTGCGAAGGATCGATAAGCCTGCGCGGTTTTAAAACAACCTGCCCGCTTTCCACAGCCACTTCGATATAGTCACCCGGAACTATCTTAAGCTCCGCAAGCACTTTTTTAGGTATCCGGATTTGCCCTTGAGGGCTGATTTTCATAATTGTTGGCATATTTGTCTCCTGTAACAATTAAACTTTTAAACAAAAAAATAACTGACTTTAACATTAAAGTCAAGATGGATGTAGCCTCTTATCTTTTTGTCTTTTTTTATCGAGCGCTAACTGTCAAGCATTTTTTACCGAAAACGGCTTTGAGCCAAAATCAGTAATTCACATTTTTTCCTGCATCAGCGGTGGAGCATATTTTCAGAATTTTATTGACATTCTAACAAATGTAGTTATTATTGTAGTTACAATGCGATTTGAATGGGATGAGAACAAAAACGCCGAGAACATGCGAAAACACGGACTGAATTTTGCCGATGCCTGGCAGGTATTCCGGAATCCGATACTCGTGAAGGCAGATGACCGTGAAGATTACGAAAAAGGATCAGGAAACTATCCGCATGATCTTCAATGAGAAAGGCAACAAAAAATGAGCGCACAAGATATGAAAAAGCTATCAAAGACGAACTGGGCGAAGATTAAGGCCATGAAGGACAGCGATATTAATTTTTCCGATATTCCTGAACTTGATGATAATTTCTTTGCAGAAGCCAAGCTGTGGCCCGGCAAGAAGAAGCAGATTACCCTCCGGCTCGACCCGGACGTGATTGAATTCTTCAAAGCGGGGGGGCGGGGTTATCAGAGCAATATCAATGCCGCTCTCCGACGGTACATGGAGGTGCATCAGCGCCGCCTGAAGAGTACTTGATCCTGCTTACTCGCATAAAAGAAATGGCTCTGCCTTTTTTATTTCCGTTGTTGCCCCTCTATAGAGACGCAAGATTTTGCGTCTCTATAATGCGTCTCTACAAGGAACACCACTACATGCCTGTTAAATGTAAATCATTTTTTACCTTACCGAAAACAGCTTTGAGCCAAAACCGGATTTTGCGCTATTTGTCAAACGAACCACTGTGGCCATGATCAACCGCACCGCTTTGTTCATGGATTATGCCCGGAACTTCATATTCGATGCGCCCATTTTTTCAAATTGGAATTTTGTAATTATTCTTCCTTGCTTCTTCAGCTACTTTTGCGGCAGCCCTTTGCAGTGCTTTTAATCCAATTATGGCATATTTATTGTGTGTTTTCATCATTTACTCCGATTCATCTATAATAATTGGCATGTTACCGGAAGTGTCGAAAATAATCCATGAATCCGCCAGCTGCTTATAAAACATATTAAATTTGCCCGACTAAACTTTTATCTGTCTCCGTGATCTCTGTGTGCTCTGTGAGAGCATTAATTTCCGATATTATCTTTAGCCAATTCCAAAACTCCAAAACCTGCCATTTCATCGATGTTTCCAAACGGCAATCCGGTTTATAAGTGACTGAAATCATGGATGCCCGACAAGAGCATTCGGGCATGACAAAATATTTTGCATTTGCCCACTCTTCTATAGAGTTATAGCAGCGCATATTCCGGGAAACCTGTCCTACGGTTGTCCTGTATACATTTGCATCTTTTGCCTCACATCTGCCGGCATGCCCCAGGAAAGTTCATTAAGCAGGTGCTGATACAATACTTTCCACCCGGGACTGTCCTTTGAAGCAAGAGACTGTCTGTCACTCACAAGCTTTCGCCTGATTTCAGCCACATTATGATAATCCGGCCAATTCTTTTCAGCCTCTGAAAAAGAATTTATGGCCGCACTTACATCCCTTTCCAAAATTTGCCTGAAGCCTGCCAGCTCCCACTCTCTGGCACTGGCCGGGCTGGTCTTCCCGTATTTTTGTTTTGAGTTTCCTGATGACTCTTCTGTTGATGTCAGCGGTTTTTGCGGTATCACTTCCTGTATATTCCGGATATCGTTTTTTACTCCTTTTTGAGTGTTTTCTATATCCTGAACTGCTGCATCAGAAAGTTCTTTTACTTTTTGCGGATTTGCCGCATTTTCTTTAATCTTAGACAGGTAATCCTGTTGGGCAAGCAAAGAATCCTGCATAGTATCCTTAAGAGTGCTTATTCTGTCTCCCATCTCTAAAACACCGATTTTCCAGGTTCGGTTTTTGAGCATTTCCTTCAAATCGGGTCCAAGCCACATCACAGCAAAAACAATAAGAACCGGCCAAATAAAAATTTTTATTATTTCCAAAACTAATTCCGCACGGCTTTTATCTGCCATTATAATACCCCCTGCCCTATTGTTAAGTGCTTCACACCCTATACTGAACTTTTAAGCATCTCCATCATTTTCTGCTGCATATTCTGTGTAACAATCATACGATTATGGCCGGATGCAAGCCTATTTCCCAACAGTCTGCCTGCATCAGCCGCATTTGGCCATAACTTCCGGCTGTTTGCTTATATCCGGTATCATTTCAGGGGTGATTTTGAGATTTTTTCCGTAAAGCATTTGCGGAATTCCCACGCTGCATGTTAAGGAGAGTTGCCAGGCTTTATATGACATCCGGAACAGATTGAATTTGCCCCGGATGCCTGTCTTCATCCCAAATGGCGGGAAATGGTGTGTTACGGCTTTCCACAAGACCATCTACTTATAAATCACCTGTTATTTTATCAATTTCTTTTTTAATTAATTCTACTAAATTTTCAGCCTGTTGAGTGCTTATACCTGCAATACCGACTGAAAGATTGTCAAGCTTTTCTTCTTCAATTCCGGTTATTTTATTTATCAGAAATGTATCAGCTTCCGCATCATCGAGCAGCAGGCCACAAGCTCCGACAGCACCAATAAATTCACCTTTTACAAATATTGGATAAATAATCTTTACAAGCCCGGCATCACATTCTTCTATAACTGCTTTTTTTGTTTGTTTTGCCTGTATTGCAAGGTTCATATGAGCCACAGCACATATGAAGCTTTGCCCCTTATCGTTTGCCTTGATTTCAGGACAGAGTTTGTTCGGCCATTTTTGAAAATCGCTTATTCGGATACCTTTGATATCAAACACATTGGCACAAAGACCGGATTTTATGCATATCTCTTTTTCAAGCTCAACCCATTTTTCAAGAGACAATATATCGGTAAGTTCCATCTTTTTGTTCCTATTATTTCAAACAGCAACCTTTTTTAAAATTTCTTTTAATTCGGACACTGCATCAGCTGACTTTTTAAGTGCTGCTTTTTCTTCTTCAGTCATTTTGATTTGTATAATTTCTTCTATACCTTTTGAACCCAGTTTCACAGGCACTCCTATAAACAGGCCATTAATCCCGTATTCGCCTTCAAGGTATGCTGCACATGGAAGTATTTTTTTCTTATCTTTCAAAATAGATTCGGCCATTTCAACAGCTGCTGAAGCAGGTGCGTAATACGCGCTTCCGGTTTTTAAAAGAGAGACGATTTCAGCTCCTCCGTTTGCAGTCCTTTTAACCAGTTCATCTATGCGTTCTTTTGAAAGCAATTCAGTTATTGGAATACCGGCAACAGTCGAATATCTCGGCAGCGGAACCATGGTATCCCCATGACCTCCAAGAACAAACGCATGAGTGTTTTCAACCGAAACATTAAGTTCCATAGCTATAAAAGCTCTGAATCGTGCTGAATCAAGCACACCGGCCATACCTATTATTCTGTTCTTGGGAAATCCACTTGCTTCATAAGCAACATGGCACATGGCATCAAGAGGGTTGCTTACGATAATAATTATTGCATCGGGTGAAAGAGCTGCAACCTGTTTAGTTACATTTTTAACGATTCCGGCATTTGTGCTGATAAGGTCATCGCGGCTCATGCCGGGTTTTCTTGGTATTCCTGCGGTAATTATAATTATATCCGATCCGGCTGAAGCTTCATAAGCGTTGGCTCCTGTGATATGCGCATCATGCTTTTCTATCGGGGCCGCCTCCATGAGATCAAGAGCTTTACCCTGAGGTACACCTTCAACAATATCTATCAATACAACATCACATAATTCCTTTTCTGCAAGACGCTGAGCAGCAGTAGCTCCAACATTTCCGGCTCCAATTACAGTTACTTTCTTATCCATAATGACTCCTTTATATTAATTTTGATTTATTATATATTATGACAGATTTATAAAAAACCTGCTACAGATATGCTCAGGTCTTTTATGAGGTTTGAAAAATTTTGAATCGGTGAATTTCAGGTAATAACAATTTTAATTACTGTCAATATGTTTTATCCTGAAGAGTATTGCTGAAAAAACAAAACAAGCTATAATGAAGCACATTAGTTATTATGACTGTATTTGTCTATTGTTTTATGAGGTGTTGACATTGTGTATTAAAATAAGGTATTAAACTAAGAAAGACACAAAAACAATACATTAGTTTTAAACTTTACAGGTAATACTTTCTTCTTCGGCAAGATTAATTCATGTACTTTTTACATGCACATCAATTGATTGGAGTTTTCATATATGCTGCAATAATTTAAATATGCCGGATACACCCTGAATATGTTCATATTATGGCAGATGATAAATACATTATAATTGTTAGGTTTTGTGAGATAATTATTTATGGATATCAAGGAACAAATTAAATCAGCATTGCAGGAAGCTGAGATGTATAGAGCCCAAGGTTTATTGAATGAGGCGATGCAGACATATAAAAATGTTATAGAACTAATTAATAAAAGCATAAAGCCTGAAAACGGCCGGCAACTGATTCAAGGTATTAATAATAAAATTGAATCGTTAAAAATTGTTATATCTAAACACAATGCTTCTGATAAAATACCCGAACTTTCCGTAGATACCCAGAATCTGATAAAGGAAAAATTTACTTTTTCAAACGACAAAGAATCATCAATTCTTGAGGGAGCTATAGTACTCACCAAATTCGGTCAATTCGAAAGAGCTATAAAAGAATTTAATGAATTATTAAAAATAGATACTTTACGGCTTGTTGCAGCAAAAAATATTTTAAGATGTTATTTTGCATCTTCCGGACAAGATCATGCTGTTTCTCAATATAAAGAGTGGATGAAGCTTGGCATCTTTTCCGAAGGTCAAAAAGAAAAAATAAAGTTTTTTTTAGAAAACCTGCTAAAGGAAAAAGGAAATAAGCTTCTTAAGGCAGAGGTTAAAGAGGATGGAGATAAACAGGAATTAACCGGGCAAAATACTCTTGCTGAAAGAAAAATTCCGGGCAAACCTTTGTTGAACATTCCAAAAACAGATCACAATGAAGAAGAATTTTTAGATATAAGTTCGGTTGGAATCAGCTTTGATACGGATCGGAAAAAAGGGTTGGAAGTTCTTTTGGATGTTGCTTTTCAATCAGAGAATATGGTCAGTTTAATTGTTCCTGACAGGGAGAAAGAATTGATAGAAAAATTCAAAATCGGTTTAAGATTAAACAATATTATTTTTTATTCACCAATTGCTATCTTGAACGGCTCGGGTGTTATACTCGCTTTTTCTAAGATCGACTCTGGTCCTAAAGCAGGAAATTATAGTCTCGATTTAAAAATGTTTACTGATTAGCATTTGATATATCATTATGCTCGGAGTTATGTAAGATGGCGGTTTTTAATCTAAAAAGTCGTGAAATTGAATGCAAAATTGTTTTTTACGGTCCCGGCAGGTCGGGCAAAACCACAAATCTTGAATATATTTTCAAAACCTACAAAAAGCAGGTATCCGACCAGATGGTCACTATTGATACCGAGGGGGATAGAACCCTCTTTTTTGATTTTCTTCCCATGGGTCTTGGCAAAATTAAAGGGTGCGATATTAAAGTACAGTTATATACCGTACCTGGTCAGGTTCAATACAGTTCTACGCGCAAACTGGTTTTAAAAGGTGCTGACGGAATTGTTTTTGTAGCCGATTCTTTTGCAATAAGACGGGAAAAGAATATGCTTTCGCTCAAGGATCTTGATCAGAACCTGAAAGAATGCGGCCTCAATATTTTCAAAATCCCCCTTATACTTCAATATAACAAAAGAGATATAGCTGATATCCCAGGCAACACCATACCGATCATGCCCATAGAAGTAATGCAAAAAGATCTGAACAGGCAGCTCAAAGCTCCGTATTTTCCTGCCAGCGCTTTAACTGGTCAGGGTGTAGGTGCTACGCTGAAAGAATGTTTAAAACTGACTCTTGTTCATTTACAAAAAGAATTTAACTGGGCTCAATAGATTAATGAGTAATATATCACTTTCGGGTAATTTGAATTTTCTTAATCTTGGTGAACTGTTCCAGATTTTTGGCACAAACTCAAGCACAGGTGTTTTAAAGATTAAAAGTAAATACTCTCAGGAACCCGGATTGTTGTACTTTATAAAAGGAAATGTTGTTGATGCTTCTGCCGGAATGAAAAAGGGCATTGATGCCGCATATGCACTTTTCGGATGGACTGATGGTGAATTTGAATTTTATGAAGAAGAAGTAAAAGCAAAAAATACCGTACAGAAAAGCAGAATGGAAATAACATTAGATGCTTTAAGAATGCTTGATGATGGACAGATAGAAAAACTTGGTCCCGTTTCTTTTTCAAAAACACCCTCAGAACGCTCTGACAAAGGATCGGCTATCCCGGTGATAAGAGGCCAATTAGTTGATTATGCATACGTAGTTGACGAAGAAGAACATTATGACGGCAACAAAATAATTGAAGAGGGCAAATTCGGCAACTGGATTTGGACTATATTGGAAGGAACAGTTGAAATTGTCAAGGAAACCGAGAAGGGTACTATAAAAATTCTAAGATTGAGCGATGGTTCCTTTATTGGAAGTTTATCGGCAGTTATGCCCGGGGAAAAGGCCAGAAACGTTTCTGCAATAGCCGTTGGTACAGTGCAGCTCGGCTTGCTCGATTCACAAAGGCTTTACAGTGAATACAGCAAATTATCTTCCGAAATGAAGGAGATAATACAAAGCCTTGACAACAGGCTGCAAAAGCAAACAAACTTATTGGTTGAAATATTTTTAAATAAAATAAGCGTAAAGGATCTTTTACAAAACAAGAAAATACTGATCGAACAGGGTTCAAGCAATAACAAATGTTATAAAATAACTGAAGGAGAAGTTTTAATAGTCCGCAATACAAAAAACGGCTACCTGCCAATAGTAGATCTTTGTACCGGAGATTTTATAGGACAAATTCCCTTTTTAAATATTGGCCAGGAACCGCACTCAGCAACAGTTTTGGGTTCAAGAAACATCAAAGCTGCTGCTATTGAAACAACAGACATACAGAAAGAATACGATAATCTTTCGTCAACCTTTAAGAATGTCCTGGAAAATATCGGAACAAGTATATCTGCAACTACAATGGTTGCAACTGAAATGCAAAGAAAAAGCATGACAAAATAACAATATTAAATAGTGGCTTTTTAAAGACTTCTTATTACTCTATAAGGAAAAGGTATAAATATGATAGAAAATAAGAGAAAACACTTTAGATTAAATTCGCTGAATTTGTCGCATGTAGGAGTCTATGAAAACGATTTATTAGTAAGACAGGGAATGGGCAGAACTCTTAATGTTTCGGAATCGGGAATTCTGCTTGAAACAAATTTTCCGATTAACCATAAAAGCAATGTTTTGCTGTCTATCGGGCTGGAAGAAGATCTGGTGGACATTAAAGGCAATATTGTCCATACGATACTAGCCGGCAAAGACAAATACAAGACAGGCCTTAAAATTAATAACATCACAAAACCAGGCCTTGAAATTGTAAAAGGATATATATCTGATTTCACATCTAAAATAAATTGAAAGGGAAATTGAATGACCCAGGCAGTATGCGAGACAGAATTTAAGGATATTAAACTTCATAAACGAGGCAAGGTCAGAGATGTTTATGACCTCGGCGATAAACTTTTAATGGTTGCTACAGACAGAATTTCTGCTTTTGATGTAGTGATGCCTGATCCTATACCGGATAAAGGTAAAATTCTTTCAAAGATATCCTTGTTCTGGTTTAAAATGATGGAATCTGTTGTTAAAAATCATGTTATTTCAGGTGATGTAAATGATTATCCTTTTGAATGCAGACAATATTCGGATATTTTAAATCAAAGGAGCATGCTTGTCAAAAAAACCGAGCCGCTTCCTGTTGAATGTGTAGTAAGAGGATACTTGTCAGGGTCAGGATGGAATTCCTATAAAGAGAGTGGAGAAATTTGCGGTATCGGACTTCCAAAAGGTTTGAAAGAATCCGATAAGTTGCCCGAACCGATATTTACACCTTCAACAAAAGAAGAAATAGGACTTCATGACATAAACATAGATTTCAATGAAACCGTCAGAAGAATAGGTAAAGAAACAGCTGATAAAATTAGATACTTAAGTATTGAAATATATAAAAAAGGGGCGGAGTTTGCAGCACAAAAAGGTATCATGATTGCTGATACAAAATTTGAATTCGGGCTTATAGACAATGAAATTATTATCATAGATGAGATTCTTACTCCTGATTCATCAAGATTCTGGCCTGAAGATTCTTATAAACCGGGCGGTCCTCAATCAAGCTTCGACAAACAATATTTAAGAGATTATCTTTCTTCAATTAAATGGGATAAAAACCCGCCTGCGCCCTCTATCCCAAAAGAAATTATTAAAAATACCCGTAGCAAATACATGGAAGCATTGAAATTACTCACCGGCTCCGAATTATGATATCGGAAGAAAAAATTATATTATGTTCTTCGGTTTTAGCAGAAGATGACACTTTTAAAATAACTACGGAAGAAAGCACAGATACTCTTGCCCGTTCAATAAATAACGAAGGTCTTATAAATCCGCCGATACTGACCGGAAGCAATTCCGGATATATCATTGTAAGCGGCTTTAGACGCTTCAATGCAATTAAAAGTCTTGGACGGGCAAATTTCACTGCCAGAGTGCTAGACAAAAAGACCAGCGCTCTTGAATGTATAAAACTTGCCATAAGTGACAATTCTTTTCAGAGGCCCCTAAATTTAATCGAATACTCCAGATGTTATAAAATGCTTTCGAAATATTATGAAAGTAAAGAGCTGCCGTCGGCAGCTTTACTGCTTGGTCTTCATGATAATCCTGCTTTGATAAAAAAAATCATGAAACTCTGTGACCTGCCGGTTTCCATACATAAATATATTCTTTCAGATACACTTTCTCTGGCAATGGCACTTGAACTTATAAAACCGGAGTATATTCAAATCGGAACACAAATCGCCGATATTTTTGACCGGTTAAAGCTTAGCCTTAATAAACAGCGGGAATTTCTTGCTCTTTGTTATGAGATCGCCGTAAGGGAAGATATCAGCGTTTCAGATTTGATAAATGGAGATGATTTTTATAATATTTTATCCGATCAAAACCTTGATAGAAACCAAAAAACTCGTTTTATAAGAACCCATTTAAAAAAAAGGCGTTTCCCATCTATTAAAAAGGCTGAATCGGAGTTTGAAAATAATATGATAAAACTTGGCCTGGTTGAAGGTGTTAAGCTTATACCACCTGCTAATTTTGAAGGAAATTCTTTTACATTAAATATGGAGTTTAAAAAAATTACAGACCTGGATAAGCAAACGGCATATCTTAAAAAGCTTATAAATAATCCTGCGCTTGAAAAAATCCTTTCAAAAGATATTTGATGAACTTGTAAAAAGCACACCAACCATAATAATTAATACCCGAATGGCATTTTGGATTTATTATTTTATTCCGGATGCTTGTCAGCAAAATCAGCATATTGTCCTTCATTTTATGCTGTTGACAACAAGATTCTTCTTCTTATTTTAATAAAGACAACTGTTTAAACTGCGGCAAATAACATATTTCTTACAGCCCGGCCGCTTCAGGCCTTCGCACTTATGCACTATTATAAAGGAGATAAATATGTTAAGTATTGATGAGATCCGCAATGATCAGGATCTGTTAGACAATATAAACTGGGAGATGACTCCTGAAGAAGCTGTAAGGCTTTATCTGGAATGGGGCAACAACTGGACACGCGGTAATTTTGTGATACGCGGCAAAGAGGATGTTTCCTACTATTTTGTAGTCAACACATGGGGAGAAAATCCGGTTGTTTATCTTATGCGAAGAAATTCGGATGAAGCAAAGGAACTTGCGGAACTTGAATTACCCGAAAACATTAAAAAGAATTTTCTGGAGTCCATTGGAAACAACAAGGGCGTTTATTCAATAGAAGGTGATGTAAGAGATTGGTTAAAAAAAGAACTGCTCGGCAGTTAATTCCATATTGTCTTTATATACCGATTAACCTGAGTGCATACTTTTATCGGAAAGCGCCCTATTCTTTTCATATTTTACAACTGTTGCAAAAGATATTATACATTTTTACTGTCAGGCTGAATAGCTTTAGCCTTATATTCTCTGATCCTTTCGGCAAGCCGCATTTGTCTTCGGGCCTTGGCCTCCGTGCTTCTGCGGATTTCTTCTTCAGTTTCAAAGATAAGCGGAGGAACCTGGGCGGGTTTTCCTTCCGTATCCAAAGCAACATATGTGAGATAAGCCAACGCTGTGGTTCTGGTTTCGCCGGTTATATAGTTTTGGGCTTCCACTCTTACTCCAACTTCCATAGAGGTTTTACCTACCATATTAACACCGGCTTTTAAAATCAAAAGATCCCCGACATAAACCGGACTGTAAAAATCCAGCCGGTCAATAGATGCAGTAACCACATTGGAACAGGCATGCCGTGTAGCAACGATTCCGGCAGTAGAATCAATATGTTTCATTACCACTCCACCATGAACATTTCCGGCAAAATTAGCATCCTGATGGGTCATCTGCTGAATAGTTGTAACCTGGCTGTCTTTTATCTTTTTTCCTTCCACGGTATCTCCATTGTAATAGTATTAAATGATTGATTGGCTGATTTTTTTTATCTTATAACCCAGATTATTAAACTTAACAATATATAGTTTAAACACAACTTGTCCCAGCTTAAAATGAGGGTCCAACTAAATTTCAGCTAAAACTTTTTCTTGCGATATTTCAAAATAATGATAGCTTTAATATATTTGGTTTTACTCAATATCAGAAAAAGTTATAATTTCAGCCGCAGATAAAATCAGCACAACCTGTTTGAATTCTCCATAATTTATGGAGTTTCCAAATCAAAACTACTAGGAGGTCATGAAAATGTCTCAAATGCCGTTATCAAATGATATTTCCATAGTTCTTGGAGGAGAGGCAGGTCAGGGCATACAGACTATTGAGCAACTTTTGACAAAAATTCTTAAATTAAACAACTTTTATGTTTTTGCAACCAAAGAATATATGTCAAGAGTTCGCGGTGGAAGCAATACCACCAGTATCCGTGTCGGCTCGCATCCTTTACAGGCGCCCATTGACCGGATAGACCTGCTTATCCCCTTAGACAAACAAGTGCTTCCTCGACTTCAACACCGTATTACGAATCAGACAATTGTTACAGGAGACATGGAAGTACTGGAAACAAATCTGAAGATCTTTGACATTCCCTTAAAAAAGCTCTCAAAAGAACTTGGCAGCGAAATATATTCCAACACCATTGCTCTTGGTCTTATACTTGCCTTGCTGAAAACAGATAGTCAGATTATGGAAAAATATCTTGGAAAGTATTTTGGAGCAAAAGGCGATAAACTGGTTCAGCTTAATATTAAAGCCGCCCATCTTGGATTTAAACATGGCCGGGAACTGATAGAAAACGGTACAGTACGCTTTCCTGAGTTATCCATATCGGACATTCAAAACGATATCATGATAAACGGTTCCGAGGCAATCGCCATGGGAGCGATTGCAGGAGGATGCCGCTGCATTGCATCCTATCCCATGAGTCCGGGAACCGGCGTAATAACTTTCATGGCCAAAGTTGAACATGATTTTGAACTGATAGTTGAACAGGCTGAGGATGAAATTGCAGCCATTAATATGGCAATCGGAGCTTGGTATGCCGGTGCAAGAGCCATGGTTACAACCTCAGGAGGCGGTTTTGCATTAATGTCTGAAGGTTTGAGTCTTGCCGGCATGCTTGAAATGCCGGTGGTTATTCACATAGCCCAGCGGCCCGGACCTGCAACAGGACTGCCCACACGCACCGAACAGGGCGACCTTGAGCTTGCGCTTTATGCCGGACATGGTGAATTTCCCAGAATTATTCTTGCCCCGGAATCTCTTAAAGATGCCTTTTATATTACTCAGAAAGCATTTAATCTTGCCGACAAATATCAGGTGCCTGTAATTATTCTGACAGACCAGTATTTTGTAGATACTTATTACAACATACCTTCATTTGATTTAAGCCAGATCAAGGTAGAAAGCTGTATTATCGAAACGGATGAAAATTATCTTCGATATCAGTTCACAGATGACGGTATTTCACCACGCGGTATACCGGGCAAAGGCAAAGGGCTTGTAGGGGTGGACAGTGACGAGCATGATGAGGCAGGCCATATAACCGA
This sequence comes from Desulfobacterium sp. N47, assembly GCF_051233685.1. Taxonomy (NCBI): domain Bacteria; kingdom Pseudomonadati; phylum Thermodesulfobacteriota; class Desulfobacteria; order Desulfobacterales; family Desulfobacteriaceae; genus Desulfobacterium; species Desulfobacterium sp. N47. The sequence goes on along the minus strand of NZ_JBAMMY010000201.1, from coordinate 11,374 downwards.
AAATCTGGGGTTAAGGGTAAAAATGGTGGATAAACGTCTCAAAAAGCTATCTCTTATCAAGGAATCTGCCATTGCCGCTAAGATATATGGCCCTTCGGATTCCCGTGGATTTATCATCAGCTGGGGTTCTACAAACCGCATAGTAAGAGAAGCGGTTAAACACCTTGGCAAAAAAGATCTGACCCATATAGCGCTTCAACAGGTGTATCCATTACCCGAAAACCTGCGCCATCTTTTATCATCTGCCAAACACACGATTGTTGTTGAAAACAATGCAACATCACAGCTCGGCAAACTGATTTTACGGGAGACAGGATTTCAGATCGATCACAAGATTTTAAAATATAACGGCTTGCCATTTACTGTAGAAGAACTGATGCATGCCATATCCGAAACAATCTCTTAAAGGAGGTTAACTTATGAACTTTGATATAGAGAAAACAGATATCGCATGGTGTCCCGGCTGCGGAAACTTCGGAATTCTTAATGTTTTAAAACGAGCGCTTGTCGAATTGGAGATAAATCCTCAAAATCTGGTGCTTGTATCAGGCATAGGGCAGGCAGCCAAAACCCCGCATTATCTTCGGACAAACTATTTCAACGGTCTTCACGGCCGCGCTCTTCCTCCGGCTACTATGATTAAGGCAGTAAATCCCGATTTAAAAGTTATTATCACAAGCGGTGATGGTGATATGTATGGTGAGGGCGGCAATCATTTCATTCATGCAATCCGCAGAAATCCTGATATTACTGCAATCGTTCACAACAATATGGTATATGGACTTACAAAGGGCCAGGCATCTCCCACAAGCCAACTGGGATTTGTTACTCCTATACAGGTTGATGGCGTATTTGAGGAACCTTTCAATCCGCTGGCTGTAGCGATATCCCTAAATGCTTCTTTTGTGGCCCGCACATCTATTCACAACCTTGATCTCAGTCTGAATATTTTCAAGCAGGCCATAGAGCATAAAGGCTTTGCCCTTGTCGATACCTTTACTCCATGTGTCTCTTTTAACAAGATTAATACAAGAAAATGGTATGAAGAAAACACCTATATTATGGATGACAGCCATGATCCGGCAAATCGAAATTCAGCTTTTGCCAAAGCATGCGAGTCCTACCCATGGCCTCTTGGAATAATTTATAAAAGTCCGGCAAAACCAAGCTTTGAAGAAAACCTTTATGCTTACAAAAACAACAACAATCCTGTCATAAACCGGGAAGTACAATGGGATAAGCTGAAAGCAATGATTGAAAGCAAGAGTGAGTGAATTGCAAACAATTATTGCAGTAATATATTATCTCAAATGTTTCAGATAAAAAGTAGCCATGCTCAGATAAATAAGAAGCCCCAAAACATCATTTGATGTTGTGATAAAAGGACCGGTAGCAATAGCCGGATCAATATTAAATCTGTTTAGAGCATATGGTATAACTGTGCCAAAAAGTGTGGAATTTATAATTACAATCATCATCGAAAAACCGATGATAGCTCCAAGGTAGATAGGGTTTTCTATTTTAGGCCATATCTGAATCACAAGAGCCAGCATAATTCCTATGGATAAGCCATTTAATAATGCTACACGAAATTCCCGGTTAAAGCTTTCCTTCAAAATGGTGCCGCTTTCATTCAAAGCCATGCTTCGCACCACCGTAGTACTTGATTGAATTCCGGCGTTACCGCCCATTGCCATAATTACAGGGATAAAACAGGTAAGTGCGGCAAGTTCGGCAAGTGAAACCTCAAAACGGCTGAGAACCATGGCAGCCATCAATTCTCCTGTAAAAGCAACTATAAGCCAGGGAAGTCTGTTTTTTGTTATACGAAATGTTGATTTTTCCTGCAATGTTTCTTCATAGGTAATACCGGCCATGTGATGGATATCTTCATTTGCTTCCTCATGAAGTACATCAACAATATCATCAACCGTAATACGACCTACAAGTCTCTTGTACCGGTCTACGACAGGAACGGCAGATAAATTATATTTTCTTACTATATTTGCAACTTCCTGCTGATCCATGTCAACACCAACAGAAATTACATCAGTGTGCATTATATCTTTGATAACTCGTTTTGGGTTTCTTAGAAATAAACTCTTCATCGGCACAACACCGACTAAACGGTTTCCCCTGTCTACGGCATAGATATAAAACACTTCGTCAATTTCTTCGGCACGGCTCCTGATCTCACGAATTGCATCATCAACTATCTGATCTTCATACACTGCAATATATTCGAGCGCCATGATACCACCGGCGCTGTCTTCATCATGGACCAACAGTTTTTCAACTTCGTCCCGGTCTTGCGGCTCAATATTGGCAAGTACTTGCTCCTGTATCTGTTCAGGAAGTTCGGCTACAATATCAGCAGCATCATCGGAATCCATCTCATCAACAATTGCAGACAGCCTGTCAGTTCCCAGATCGCTGACTATATCCTGACGTGTTACCTCATCAAGTTCGGTTACCACATATGATGCAGTTTCAGCGCTCATCAGACCAAAGAGATAATCACGTTTATCATCATCATCCAAAGCCTGTAAAATTTCCGCCAGATCCGCAGGATGTGTATCTTCAATAAGCTCTTTTAAAGAATGCTCATCATTATTTTTGATAAGATGCAGAATGTTTTCGATTATTTTTTTTCGATCTATTGAATCCATAATTATCCTGAAAAACTAAAGCTTCAGATTATACCATTCACTGAACCAATCGCTTTTATTAATCAAATCCAGTGTATATTTAAAGTGCCAATTTTGATCAATATATCACTTGCGACAGACATAACAACCACAATTTTGAATTCGGGTAAATTTTATAAACCGTAATATTTAAAACCCTCGAAAGCTTTGATATGTATTATATCAGGATACTTTATGAAAGCTATTGTTTAAGCAACAAGCCTATGGGTAAGAGAATGGAAAGATACTGTTTTTTAAATTATAAATTCCGCCCTGTTGAACATTTTGGAAAAATCTCAAATCAGGTTCTGAAATAACCGCCCTTTTTCTTCCCGAACAAAATACGTCCAAGCTCACGGTGCGTAAAATAAGGATCATCGTTTCTTAAGTAAGGCAGGAGAATTTTCTTTTGCCGAAGTAAATCTCTTGAAAGCTCAGCAACTATTTCATCAGGTTCATACATTTTTGCTTTAGCTATAACCTGGCCGAATGGATTAAGCATTTCACTTCCTCCCCAAAATCTGTATGGTTCGTTTCCATCACATGACACATCTTCTCCTGAGTCAATCTCTCTTTTTTCTATTATACCCTCTTCACCAACCCGGTTTGCGCATACATTATAAATACCGAACACGCGGGAATAAAATCTATTGATTATTCCCCATGTTTCAATATTACTGAAAGCTGTTCCCATTGAACCCTGCGACGAGTTGAAAATAGTAATAAAAATATCTGCCTTTTGTGTTACACCTAAATACGGCAGGGAAGGATGCCAGAGATCATTGCATATAAATACTGCAATCGTAAAATCGAAAAGCTTAAAAACAGGGATATACTTTCCAGATGAGAAATATTTTCTTTCTTCAAATACACCATAGTTTGGAAGATTCAGTTTTCTGGAGGCAAAAACAATTTTCCCGTCTATTGCCACTAAAGCGGAATTATAAAAATTCATAGAAGGCGATTCTTCAATAAAACCTACGACTGCTGCCGTCCCTTTGGTGGCTGAGGCTAAAAGCTTTATTTCTTTGGAGTCAAGCCTTAGTGCTACCTTGTGATATTCTTTACTGACAAAATATCCGGTTAAAGCAAGTTCAGGAAATACGATAAGCTGCGCTCCTTTTTCTCTACCTTGATGAATTTTATCTATAATGTCATCAATGTTTGACTTTATGTCCAGGAGTACAGGACTTGTCTGATAAAGAACAACTTTCATTTATTATTGTTCCTTTTATTTTAGTTCAGAAAGCATTTTCCTGTGTTTTTGAGGGTGTTATTATCTCTCATATAGTTAGCATTGGTTCCGTTTCGGATAATAGTATCCAACCCCTCTCCGTCATAGGGCTCAAGTGTATATTCCGGCGACTGGTCAGGAGTTGTTTCACGGCATAACTCAATATGTCTTTCCAGTTTTGGAATTGAAAAGGAAATCAATTCCTTTAAAAATCCAAAGGAATGGCGCATCTGATGAAAGCCGTATTTTTTCATCATTGCAAAACCGTTTATAGCATCCTCTTCTGCCCTTTTACCCGGCATTTCCTCGCTTGTTGTGCATGCTGTCTGTATAGAAGGAATATCAAGCATCTTGTTTACTTTCTCCATAAGCAGATTAGCTATGTTATGAGATATAAGGCCCAGATCAACAGCATAATTTTTACGGATGCTGGCTATGGAGGGTAGCCCGGCGTGAACCACCATCAATCCCGGATTTATCAGTTGAGTCAATGTAATTCCAAACAACGCCTCGGCATGAGTAAGGGTTAGAAGTCCCGACATGGAATATGGCCCCGACAGACCAGCCATCGGCATGGTTGACACATAAATTGGAATACCGCTTTCAACGCATGAAAGAAAAGGATCGACCATGCTCTCAATAATATTTAAAGGACTATTGATAATGGAAAACTGTACGGTTATCATACCTCTTTTATTATGAATTTCAAGGGCACGGGCAATGCCTTCATCGGTTAAGGCAGCTACATAAATCGGCTTGCGGCAATGCTCAATTATTGTATTCATGACTTTTACTTCCTGCTTTACGATAAGCACACCTCTTGCCATGAAATCAACCACATCAGACTTATCCACTATTTTAGCTATTTTTACCAAATGCTCAATTTTTGGTTCAATTAATTCGCCACTGTTATCATCATAAACAAAAGGCGCTGTTCCTCCAACACCAAAGGAATTTTCGGCAATCCAGTATTGATCACGCTTGGGCGCTGTATTTAAAGCCTGTTCTACCAGAGTCGCCAGTATATGAATATTACCGGAAGATTCATCATAGGCAGCCATACCGGTTTCTTCAAATATCCGCCTTATTTTCTCAGATTCACATTTAACTCCTACTTCTTCCAGAACACAAAGAGCATCCTCATGTATCCTTTCCAGATATGACTGTTGTATCAATTCCATTTTATTATAATATCCTGGTGATTAGTATATATTTTGCTGTAATTTATTATATGCTTATCTGTAATCCGTCATAAGCGAATCTAACATTATCGAATTGCTTTTCCAGCTTCTTGTAATCATCATAGCTTCTGTTCCAGTATTCTTCGATATGAGTAAATAATACCTTGTTTGCATATATTCTTTTTGCCAGTCCCAGAGTTTCTTCAAAAGTATAAAGCGTCGTTCTCGATATATGATCATCCGGATATTTAAAGTCATGTTTAAGACCGTTTTCAAAAATACCGGGCTGTATAACAAGCAAATCGGCATCCAATACTTCTTTCCTGTTTTCCGGAAATGGTTTTATATCGCATGGAGCATAAACCATCTTTTGTGAGTTTTTTTCAATAACATATATAAAAGCTAACTGATTCCCACGGTCAACCGGAATCGCAGTTATTTTAATACTGCCCAGACTTATACTATTACTATATGAAATACAGTCTACAAAACCGCTTGAATGGTAAAAGTCTATCACAGGGCCATAACACGAATTAATTTTTTCGAGCCGTACAAACAATTCTTCCGGCAAAACAAGTTTAACGCATTTACCTTCATAGGCCCGCCAGGTGCGAAAATCCAATGTAATCTGTTCGACGACCCTGAAGCCTTCAATATGATCAGGATCCAGATGTGTAAAAAGAAGATAATTAATCTTTTCAATGCCTGAGCGGTTTAACTGATAAGAAATCTCGGCAGGAGTATCGATAAGAATTTTCTCATCGTTTATAAAAACAGAGGGCCCGGTTCTTTGATAAGGCCCTCTGTTTTCTCTTGCCTGAGTGCAAACTCTGCATCTGCATAAAGGCTTCGGTATGGTCATGCAACCACCGGAACCAAGTATGGTAATATCCATCCGCTTGTTAATCAGCTCCAGGGAAAAGGACTGCTTGATACCGGAAGAAGCTCTCCCTTTTCGTATCGATCAAAGCGGAAAGGTTTCAGCAACTCCTGTTTGTCTCCCAAAATTTCCTGGGCAACCAGCTTGCCAATTCCTATCATCTTATAACCGTGGCTGGAATCGAGTATCATGTAGCAATTTTGTTTAAACACATCGAATACCGGAAAATTATCCGGCGTAAAAATTCCCAAACCTCCTGAAGGTTCTTTTTTATATAATTGATATTTATTTTCATATCGTTTCTGGCAATGCGCCAAAGCAGAAGTCCACATATGGGCGAATTCTGGCCCTACAATAAAATCGGGAGAATCAATTCCATAGGGATCTACATTCACCTTATCTTTTTCCACAAGATTCGGCATAGCGCCTCCCTGAATCCCCTTAAAATTAAAATCAGGCTTATAATAGATTCCCCACATTTTATCAGTAATCAGAGAGCCGTCTTCACTTGAATAAAGCGGAGAATTACTATCCACATGAATAACCGGCGGCATCTTGCCCTGGTTGTTAAAACCATATTGGGCATCTACTCCAAGAGTACCTTCCTGAAGCGACAGGTAAGTCCACATTTTAACATCCGTGTGAATCTTTCCGTCTTTATCTTTAATATTAATTTTGTCCGGCATACCAATCATATCCCAGAATTTATTGCCCCAGGGTCCGGGTCCGGCAACCACATAATCACATGAAATTTTACCTTTGTCAGTTTCAACGGCTGTGATGCAATCATTATAGACAAAACCCTCAACTTTGACTCCGGTTAATATCCTGACACCTTCTTTTTCAGCTTTGTCGGCAAGTCTATACAAAGCTCGCGCATTGTGGGCGTATCCTCCCCTTTTTTCATGCAGTATCGACGTAACCCCTTTAGCCTGCCAGTCATCAAAAACATTTTTTTTCATATATTCCAGGCAGTCCTTTTCTCCTTCGATAAAAACCGAATCGTAGGAAAGCCTTTTCTGTCGCTCGTATATTTCCGATACTCCTTTGTGCATGCTTTCCGGTGAAATCTGCATATAACCGACAGGCCAATAACCGTAACCTTCGACATCCTCATCCCATACACTTACGCTGTGCATCATGATTTCCTGCATGGCTGCCTGGAAATAATTATTTCTTATAACCCCACAGGCGATTCCGGATGCGCCGGCTCCGATAGCTGTCTTATCGAGAACAATTATATCATTGCCTGAACCCAGAGCTCTTTTCTTTAATTCACCGGCAAGATGAAAGGCAGTACTTAGCCCATGAATTCCAGCTCCGATGATAACGTATTTTGAATGCGTAGGAAACGCCATTATATATTCCTCCTTATAGTTTTAAAAAGTACTAGGCTGCCCTGGTGCCTTTATTTTCTTCCCTTTGATGTTTGCGATCACCATCAACTGTTCCTGTGACCTTTTCTCTCTCTTCAGCAAAATCAAACCCTGTCCATATTCCTATAGATCCAAGAATTGAATCCTGGGGATGATACTCGCGAAAGATTTTAAAATAATAGGCAGCTTCCCGGCTGTTAATAACTGCATTTGGGTTTTCTTCTTTTATTTGCATATATTCATCTTCAGTAATCATTTTTTCAGCCAAAGATTCACCAAGACTTTCACATCCTGCACCCTGGGTATACTGAACCTTGTAGCGCCACAGTATTTCATCAGGCAGATAGCTTGTATCCTCAAAAGCCTTTCTTAAAATCCATTTCTCGATTTTGGCTCCCCTGTGTTCACGAATTTTCAATTCGGGAGGAATCTTCATTGAAAGATCAACCATAGCCGTATCCAGAAACGGAACCCTAAGCTCAAGGCTGAAGAGCATGCCCATACGATCTGCTCTCTGAAGATTAATATTATGAAGATTACCGATACAGCGTCTGGCTTCAAGGTTAAGTTTGTCAATCGGAAAATTCTTCATATAATGATATCCGGCAAAAAGCTCGTCAGCTCCTTCTCCGGTTAGTACTACCGTTACATAATCAGCAGCACATTTGCAGGTAAAGTAGCAGGGTAACGCGCAACGGACAAGAGACGGATCATAACTTTCCAGTTTATTGATAACGGTAGGAAGCGCTTCATAATACTCTGCTTCAGTGAAGATATATTCATGATGATTAGAACCGATATGTTTCGCTGCGATACGCGCAGCCTTGATATCATCACTCAGATTACCATACTCATCTTGCATACCTACAACAAATGTGTGCAGATTGGGTATTTCGTCTGCTGCTATAGCCGCTACCAGACTGCTGTCGAGGCCACCGCTGCAAAAAGAGCCGACAGGAACTTCAGGATCTGCCAATAAACGTTTTTTTACTGCATCGATAAAAGTTTTTCTTATAATATCGCATGTCTTCTCAATATCTGTATGGATATGGTCTTCAATTTCAGGTATGCGGTAGAATTTTACAAATCCCTCTTTTGGAGTATAGTATTGCCCGGCAGGAAATTCATGAACCTCTTCCAAACCGGCATGGCTCATGGCTCCCAGCTCTGAGGAAAAATATAGTGTGCCATCCTGAAAGCCGTAATAAAGAGGTTTAATCCCTATTGGATCTCTTGCCAGCATAAAATCATCTCCTTTATAAGCGGCAAAGGCGAACATTCCATCAAGTTCCTTAAGGCATTCGGGACCTTTTTCACGATATAGATGCAAGATGGTTTCGGTGTCCGACTTGGTTTGAAAATTATATTTTGAATCAATTTTCCTTCTAAGTTTTCTGAAATTATAAATCTCACCATTGCAAATAATACCTGCGTTTCCGTCTCTGCTAATGATAGGTTGATGACCTTGGGCTACATCAACTATTGAAAGCCTGGTATGCCCAAAAACGCTGTTTCCGTTTATATGAAGGCCGCGATCATTTGGACCCCTATGCGGTAGTGCATCCAACATACGATTAATTGTATCTGCGTCACATGTTCCTATACATCCGGCTATGCCACACATTGTTTTTCTCCTTTATTAATTTACAAATATTTTGCCAAAATTTGCCGTCGTTAGAGGATCATCCATATACATACCAAGCCCGATAGTCTTAATGGATTCCATTCCCCTTTCATCATAAACAGGCATCACAACTTCCGGCGCATCATCGGGAGTTACCTCTTGGGCAATTTCAATGCCTTTTTCAAGTTTAGCTATGGAAAAATCAATCAGATATCTTAAAAAAGAAAAGGGATGTCTTATCATATGCACCCCGTATTTTTTGCACATTGCCTGTCCCATGCGGGCGTCATCAAAAGCCTTTTGAGTCAAATGCTCTTCATGGGTAGTACCGGCGCTCTGAAATGTCGGTAAATCCAGCATCAGATTAAGATGAGTCATTAAAATGTTTAACAGATTATGACTGATCAAACCATAATTGGGATTATAATCTATTCTGGGATCAGCGATGGTCGGAAAACCAGCGTGTATGCATGTTACGCCCGGATTGATTATTTGGGCTGCGCAAATACCGAAAAGCACTTCAGCATGAGTCATAGCCAATGCCCCATTATAGGAATAAGAAGTGCTGATGCCTCCCATGGGCATCGCTGATATAAATACCGGCAGGCCGGCCTTTACTACCTTCACAAAATTATCGGAAAAATTTTCATTAACTTCAAGAGGCGGGCGTGTGAGGCAAAAAACGATCATGATATTCTTTCTCTCTTCCCATAATTGTTTTGCACGTTCAAGTGAGGCATCGCACGTCACTGCAAAATAGAGAGGCTTGGAGCAGTATTTATCCATAATGTCCATCTGCTCCACTTCATTTTTCAATTTTACCGCCCTTCCCATTCCTGCTACCACATCATTTTCTTGTGCTATTTGTGCAATTTTTGCCACATGCTCGGGCGTAGGGAATATTCCGCCTACTCCTTTTATATCATCATAAATATAAGGGGCCGTGCCACCAATAAAAAAACTGTCTAAAGGAACAAAAAACTCATCTACACCCGGAGTTGTTGCCAGACATTTTTCAACCAACTCCCTGGTAACATATATGCGGTCTTCATGCTGATAAGCTAATCCTTCAGCTTCAAATTGCCGGAAAGCTTTTTGGATATCAGCCTGTTTGCAACCGACGCCCATATTTTCCAGGATCCAGAGAGCATCAGCATGGGACTTAAGAAGCATCTCGACAGTTTCAGCGCCCAACAGATTTGTTGATTTATCAACCTGATCTTTTCTTAAATTTATTGAATTCATTTATCTACTCACTCCGATTTATTATTAGATATGTAGGTTACATGATCCATTTGTTTGATATGTTTTATATCAATATTATTTGAATAAATATATTTTGTATTGAAATAAATATACTAAAGTAATGGATTGGATATGTCAAGGTTTTTATCTTAAAAAAGGATAGTAAGGTTATAAAATATGGTAAGAAAAAATGAAAGATGCGGCTTTTTTAATCAACTTCAAGATCTTGAACATCCAGCATATTTGTAAGCATATTCAAACCATTAACAATATGTTCAATTTCCTGGGGTGTGAGTCTTTTTAATCCGTCGATTATTTTTTGCTGAATCGGGGATGGAGCGTTTTCAGCCAATGTTTTTCCACTTTCCGTAAGCTGAACCGTTATAATTCTTCTGTCCTGGGATATCCTTTGCCTTTCCACCAGACCTTTTTGTTCTAACCGGTCGATAATACCTGTTACAGTGCTTGAATTGACCATAATTATTTTTGCTATCTGTGAAGGAGGCAAAGGGCCATACTCTTTCAGAGCCAGCAGGCAGTTTACCTGTGCAGCACTTGTATTATATTTTTTATTAATCTCTTTGGCATAAAGTTCCGATCCCTGCATAAGCCTTCGGATCGAATGAATTATTTCTTTTTGTGAATTGGTAGGATAAATGTATTCTGTTTTAACAACGGTATTTTCGGAAATACTATTGGATTTGGTATTTTTTGGCATTAATGGTTATTCCATAAAGGCAATTCCTGCTCTTTAGGTAATATTGTTTATTATTATTTACATGATCTTAATTAAAAACCAACGTTCATTTTATATAAAAAAACCGCGGTTATTTCGCGGCATATATAAAACTTTAACAAATAATAATTCATTATCAACAGATACTAATTTTTATTGTACACAAATATTTGATTCGGCAATAAGAGCATGAAATCTAAGGTCAATATTATCTGTTTTTCATGGAGTATAGAAAGATCAGTATCACGTGTCAAGACAAATTAATGTATAGAGAGCTAATTTCAAAACGATTAAAGGCGGCTTGTTAAACAGGTCAACAGTTGAAATCCCGGCAATAGAGCGGACTTAAGGGCTCCGATTTTCATTGGAGAACCACAAAAGGCAATAAATGCCGAGTTTTTGACAATACCT
>NZ_JBAMMY010000125.1:0-26711 GCF_051233685.1 Desulfobacterium sp. N47 | reverse complement strand
GGGAATAGCCTGTGCGTATTGCTTATAAACAGCTTTTCTTTCGGAAAGGGTTTCATCATATTCGTTGGGTAATGTTACAGGACAGACTTTTGCGCAATCTCCGCAGCTCGTACATTTGGAAAGGTCTATATAACGCGGATTAGTTCTGACCAATGCAGAAAAATTTCCTTTTTCTCCTTTCAGTTCAAGAAGTTCCGAATTAGTTAATAATTCAATATTCGGATGTCTGCCGGCTGTTACCAGATAGGGCGCTAAAATGCACATGGAACAGTCGTTTGTAGGAAAGGTTTTGTCCAGTGCGCTCATAACGCCACCAATGGCCTGGCTCTTCTCAACCAGATGCACCAAATAACCTGCGTCGGCCAAATCCAGTGATGCCTGAATCCCGGCAATGCCGCCGCCTACAACAAGAACAGCGCCGATTACATCGCTTGACATGGTTTTATTCTCCTGTATTATTTTGGGGAAGATTTACATCAACAAGATCATCACCTAAATAGGCGCGCTCATTTTCAGCAAGAATACCAAGCGACAGAGCAATGATGGTCCAAAGATGCAGTGTCCTGTATTTTCCACCCCCGAAGTGTTTTCCCAGCTCGTCAATCTGGGCGTGGCAATTATGACACGGAGTAACTACATATGGAGCGCCGGTTCGCATAATCTGTTCGTGCTTTAGACGGCCATAAACAAGTCTTGATTCCCTGTATCCCGACTGAAGAGACCCGCCTCCGCCTCCGCAGCAATAGTTGTTGGATTTGTTGGGATAGGTATCGATGAAATTTTCTTCTCCCACACAGGATGTTACGACAAAACGCAGATCGTCGGCCAGTTCATCCCCAAAACTTTTCCGGACCTGATTACAGGGATCCTGTACCGTAAATTTGACTTTAAGATCTTTGTTCCAATCCGGATTAACTTTAAGTTTTCCTTCGCGAATCCATTTGGCGTAATATCTCACCATCGGTTCTATTTCCAGGCCGGTTTCTATTTTATGCTTTTGCTGTCCTTTCCAGACTGAAAAAGTGGAATGACCGCATTCGGTGTTAAGATAGACCTTGCATCCAAGCTTCATGGCTGTTTGCAGCGTCAGGTTGGTGATTTTTTTCCAGCCCTCATCATCTGCCAGAAACATGCAATAATTTTCACCGCCCCATCCGGTACAGCTATATGTCCAGTCAGCACCCACAATATTAAGGATTTTCCACAGGGGCACCATTTCATCAGGCTCGGTAACCGGTTCGCGCGAATTCTGGCTTAAAAAGAAATAAGCGCCTTCTTTATCGATGGGCGCTTGAAGATCTTCCCATCCCGGCTGGGTTTCCCGTACTTCCGCCAGAACATCCTCGACAACAAAGCGGAAATCCTCTTCCGGAGTTCCCATTGCGCTGCAACTGTCGTTACGAAGCGCCATATCGCATGATCCTAAGATCCCTTTAGGCCTTTTCTCCCGTGGCCAGAGTTTTCTGGCTTCAAATATCATAGCGGCGATATCTATTTTCATGGGACATGCATAAGTGCAGCGATAGCACATGGTACACATCCAGACCCATGGGTGTTCCGTGATTTCATCATCTAAGCCCAACGTCACCATCCGCAGAAATTTTCTTGGATCCATGTTTTCAAGACCTGTGGCAGGACATCCTGAAGCGCATGCCCCGCAGGTTAAACAAAGACTTAAGTTACTGGTTGGAACCAGATGTTTTACTTTGTCTAAAAAAGTTGTTTTTTTGTCTTTTCCGATTTTTATTGCTGCTTCGCCCATAATTTTTCCTTTTAAATATGTTTGTTTGTTTTCCGGTTCTAAAGAATCGGAACAGGTTCTAAAAAGATTGACGCTTTACCGGTTTGCCAATCCGCTGAAGATCAAACGCAGGTATTTTTCATCAATGTCAGATATGCATCTATCTTCAAACTCCGTTTCAGTATCAACCGTATCTCCCGAATCGGCTTGCGTTTTGGATTCGTGTCCGGCAATCTCTTTCCTCTGAGTTTTTGTTAATAATAACGATGGGTTTTTATTGTTTTCAAGCCAGCGGTTACACATCTCGTGTTTTCCTATAAATGATAATATAAAATATTCGCCGTCGATTACGGTTATAAGACGGTAACCTCTGCCCAGATCATACTTGATACAGTTTCTGATTTTTATTTTACCGTATTTGACGGCAATTTCGTTTTCGGAATGCTCACCATGGCCTTCGATCAATTTGCTGATAATCGTGTCGGCTTTTTGCGCGGCTTTTTTATCTACTTTACGAAGTGATTCCAGCTGCTTTTCAAATTGCGGACTGCGATAAATAAAGCGAATCATTTTATCTCCCTTTTTTTTATTTCTTATAGTAAAGAAATTATCCGGCTATAGGGAATAAGTATTATTAGCCAATCGGATGACAGGCTTTTGTTATGATCCGGGATAAAATTTTCCTGTTAAAATCGGCGATCTGATAAACAGAGCGTGTTTTATTCCATAATAACAAATACTTAATTAGAAAGAATATAGTGATGCGCACAGGTAAAAAATGAAAGGATTACGTCAAAGAAAAAAATGACAGTAAAAACTATGGACTTGATCTTTCGGTCTTTACCTTGCGCCTACCAAACCCGGGTAGCGTTTTGCTATAGTCTCTCAGGTAAAGCCGAAAAATAAAAACATGATATTATATCCGTTAAAACAAGTTAAAAAAATATAAATAAAAGAAATTAATACTGCCTTTATTTTTTATATATCGATATAGATTATATCGCTTATATAAATTTACTATGTTGATTTTACTATGCCAAATAAAAAAATCTGTCAAGTTTTTTATGAACGATATGAATTAAGCTTATAACCAATCTGTTTAATAAGATTTATTATCAGCAGTATGGGCTTTATAACAATTGTCATAAATCTGTTTTGTTTGAGAATTTATTATTTCTGAAGGCATGCAATCGATCAGGTTTTAAACGGAACGCAATAATTAATATTATTATACTACGGGTGGAGTTACATTCTATTGTTGTTATAATTATAAGGTTATTCTGACAAACTCATATACACCAGCTACTGATATATAATTTATTCAAACAAAAATATTGACAATAATATTTTCTCCCTATATCAAAAAAAAATTACTTTTTTTATAAAAGAAAAGAAATGTATACTTTTGCAATTGGGCAGCTTATTTGCCTTTAAATTTTTTATCAGGAGAATCAACAATGTCTCAAAGTGTACTTGGTTCCGTACTGGTTGTTGGTGGCGGCATTGCAGGGATGCAGTCGGCTCTGGATTTGGCCAATTCCGGCTATTATGTATATCTTCTTGAAAAATCTCCATCCATTGGCGGAGTTATGTCTCAGCTTGACAAGACATTTCCGACCAATGACTGCGCTATGTGAATTATCTCGCCTGTACTGGTCGAGGTCGGCCGGCATCTTAATATCGAATTAATCACATATGCAGATCTGGAATCACTGGAAGGAAAACCGGGCAATTTTAAAGTTAAAGTCCGCAAACGGGCACGCAGCATTATAAAAGACCTGTGCACCGGGTGCGGCGCATGTGTTGAGAACTGTCCTGTTACTCAGCAAGTTATCAATGCGTAACAGCAACGATAGTTTTTTGGAGAAATGGAAATGAATCCGTCTATAAAAGAAGAATCGTGTGATATCGATTACAGAGATCTCGATAGAATTATTGAAGAGGATTATAATAACGACAAGGAAAATCTGATTATGATCCTTCAGGGTATTCAAAAAGTTTATAATTATCTTCCGGGAGCAGCTATATCCTATCTTGCGGTAAAGATTGGAATTCCCTTAAGCCATATTTATGGAGTTGCAACTTTTTACAGCACGTTCAGTCTAAAACCAAGAGGCCGTAATATTATTTCCATATGTTTGGGGACAGCCTGTCATGTTAGAGGTGGTGAACGAATCAGAGAAAGTCTTACCAACACGTTAAATATTACTGATGGTCAAACTACTGAGGATAAACGCTTTACACTAGAGTCCGTGCGATGTATCGGATGTTGCAGTCTGGGGCCGGTCATTAAAATTAATGAAGACATGCATGGCCGTATTACACCGGATAAAGTCAATCCAATACTAAGCCACTATGAATAAATGTTACTAAGAGGCAATAACCATGAAAATCATGTCTATAAATGACTTAGATAAGATACGCCAGGGATATTTGAACCGGCTTTATTATCCTGAAGGTATAAAGGTAAATGTCGGAATGGCATCCTGCGGGATTGCTGCAGGTGCTCAGGCTTCCTATAACAAAGCTTCTCAGGAATATTCCGGAAATCCAGGCGTAACTATTTCCCAAACCGGATGTATCGGTTTCTGTGAAATGGAACCGTTGGTTGAAATAATGAGTAAAGATAAAGCAAGAATTATCTATCATCATATGACCGAAGATAAGATTATCGAAGCTATATCAGGATATATGAATGGTGAATATCCGAACAAATGGATATTGGGCCAGATGCGTGATCCGCGAAGCGTTCTGGAAGAAGATATGCAAAATCCGCAAAGCGGCATTGAGCCTGTGGAAGGTATTCCCTTTCTGGAGGACATCCCTTTTTACAGCCAGCAGACTAAGATCGCTATTCGTAACTGTGGATACATTGATCCTGATTCAATCGAAGAATATATTGCAAAGAGAGGATATTATGCCTTTGTCAATGCACTGACCAATACAAAACCATCCGATATTATTAAAACAGTAAAAGAGTCAGGGCTCAGAGGCAGAGGGGGCGGAGGATTTCCAACAGGAATAAAATGGGAAACCTGCGCAAAACATCATGGCAACAGGCATATAATATGTAATGCTGACGAAGGTGATCCCGGCGCATATATGGACAGGAGTATTCTGGAAGGTGATCCCCACAGTGTTCTTGAAGGTATGCTGATTGCTGCTCTGGCCATAGGTTCAAGCAGTGGTTTTTTTTATGTCAGAAATGAATACCCGCTTGCCGTAAGCCGCCTTATCACAGCAATTAAGCAGGCAGAAGCCTATGGACTTCTTGGTGGCAACATAGCCGGAACCGGCTTTAGTTTTAATGTAAAGATATCCAGAGGTGCAGGAGCTTTTGTTTGCGGAGAATCCACTGCTCTGATGTCTTCACTTGAAGGGCTTGTGGGACGCCCCCGTGCAAAATATGTGCATACGGTTGAAAAAGGATTCAGAGATAGCCCCTCCAATCTTAATAATGTTGAAACTTACGCGAATATACCCCCTATAGTCTTAAAGGGAGCGCCATGGTTTTCAGGTATGGGAACGGAACACAGCAAAGGAACCAAGGTTTTCAGTTTGGTTGGTAAAATAAAAAATACCGGACTTGTTGAAGTTCCGATGGGGATCAATCTTAAAGATATAGTTTTTAGCATTGGCGGAGGAGTTCCCAAGAAGAAAAAATTCAAAGCCGTTCAAACAGGCGGCCCGTCCGGAGGTTGCATTCCTGAAAATCTGATTGATTTGCCTGTGGACTATCAGAAACTGGCCGAAGTAGGTTCCATCATGGGTTCCGGTGGAATGATCGTTATGGATCAGGATACATGTATGGTTGATGTTGCCCGCTATTTTCTTGATTTTCTCAAAGAAGAATCCTGCGGTCAATGCAATCCATGTCGTGAAGGCATCAAACAGATGCTGGATATATTGACTGACATTTGCCAGGGAAATGGTAAGGATGGCGATATTGAGCTGCTTGAAGAACTGGGCAGCATGATACAGAAATTTTCCCTTTGTGGACTCGGAACATCGGCACCCAACCCGGTCCTTACAACTATTTTATATTTTCGGGATGAATACGAAGCACATATAAAGCATAAAAAATGCCCTGCAGGTGTTTGTAAAGCGCTTTTCCATTATGAAATTGATGCAGAAGCTTGTACCGGTTGCCGGTCCTGTGCCAAAAAATGTCCGCAGGAAGCAATTGCGGGTGAGAAAAAGCAGCCTCATAAACTCGACCAGGCAAAGTGTATTAAATGTGGCATCTGCTACGACGCCTGCAAATTTGATGCAATTGTGATTCGATAATTATAAGGGGTATTGATTTATGATAACATTCAAACTTAATGGTAAAACTGTTCAGGGAGAAGAAGGGCAATATATTCTTCAGGTTGCCCAGAAATATGGAGTTGACATCCCAACCCTTTGCCATCACAAGGCCCTGGAACCGGCAGGGATGTGCCGGTTGTGTACGGTAGAAGTATTTGACGGCCGCAGAAGCCGCTTTGTTACTTCCTGTAATTATCCCATTTGGGAAGGAATGGAGGTTAATACAGATACAGAAGCGGTTCATAAGGGACGAAAGCTTATAGTAGAGCTGCTGATGGCCCGTTGTCCGGATGTTCCTGTATTGCAAAAATTGGGCGAACAATACGGCATCTCAGAAACAAGGTTCAAGAAAGGAGAAGATACCTGTATACTTTGCGGCCTTTGCACAAGAATTTGCGCCAAAATGGGAAACAGTGCTATCAGCTTGACTGGCCGTGGTGTGGAGATGAAGGTGGATACGCCTTTTCATATCCAGACCGAAGCTTGTTTATCCTGCGGAGCATGTGCATCCGTTTGTCCAACCGGCCATATTACGCTTGAAAAAATCCGGCAGAATGTAAGCTTGCATCCGTTTAAGCCTATTCCGTCCGAATATGATATGGGGCTTAAAGGGCGAAAGCCTATCTATGTTCCTTATGCCCAGGCGGTTCCAAATACGCCGGCCATTGACCGTTCAGTATGTATGCATTTCAAAACCGGCGGTTGTAAGGTGTGTGTGGAATTTTGCGGAGTAAACGCCATAGACCATGAAATGCAGGATGAAATCGTTGAACTGAATGTAGGTGCTGTTATTCTGACGCCCGGTTTCACACCTTTTGATCCGTCGAAATTTGATTCCTATGGCTATGCCAAACATCCAAATGTTATTACTGCCATGGAAATGGAGAGAGTCCTTTCCGCGTCAGGTCCTACGGGTGGCCATCTGGTAAGGTTTTCCGACCACAAAGAGCCGAAAAAAATAGCCTGGTTTCAGTGTGTAGGTTCCCGCGATATGAATAAATGCGACCATTCATATTGTTCGTCCGTATGCTGTATGTATGCAATCAAGGAAGCTGTGATCGCCAAGGAACATGCAGGCAGTGATCTGGACTGTGCTATATTCTATATGGATATGCGTACGCACGGTAAAGAATTTGAGCGTTTTTATAATAATGCCAAAGATAAGCATGGTGTCCGTTTTATACGCAGCAGGGTGCATACCATTGATGCCGTGCCGGGAACTGATGATTTAAGTGTTCGTTACGTTTCGGAATCAGGCGAGACGCTCACAGAGACTTTTGACCAGATAGTACTTTCTGTAGGTCTTGAAATTTCGGAAGAAACGAAGGATCTGGCGAAAAAGTTGGGACTTGATCTTACCGAAGGCAGTTTCTGCAAGACCTCATCATTTGAACCGGTAAGCACCTCAAAAGAAGGCATTTATGTTTGCGGCGCTTTCCAGGGGCCAAAAGACATTCCACAGTCGGTTATTGATGCCAGCGCTGCTGCTGCTGTAGCCGGAGAAAGCCTCAGCTCGGCAAGAAACACCCTGACCAAGGCAAAGGAGATTGTGCCGGAAATCAATGTAACGGGTGAGAGGCCCCGTATCGGAGTATTTGTTTGCAGGTGCGGTATAAATATTGCCGGTGTTGTTAATGTTCCTTCTGTTGCTGAATATGCTGCAACTCTTCCCTTTGTGGAATTTGCAACCGATAACCTGTATTCATGTTCCCAGGATACTCAGGATAATCTTGTAAGTATAATAAAGCAGAAAAATCTTAATAGAATTGTTGTTGCAGCCTGTACACCCAAGACGCATGAGCCTCTGTTTCAGGAGACTTTGATCAATGCAGGCCTGAACAAGTATCTGTTTGAAATGGCCAATATACGAAATCACGATTCATGGGTACACAAAACATGCCCTGAAAAAGCAACACAAAAGGCTAAAGATCTGATACGTTCGGCTGTTGCAAAAGTCGCTTTGACTCAGCCTCTCAAGGAATCAGACCTGCAGATAAAACCTTCGGCATTGGTTATAGGTGGTGGACTTTCGGGTATGTCTGCTGCCCAAAATCTGGCTCAGCAGGGTTATGAAACCCATTTGATTGAGAAAAGCGGACAGCTTGGAGGGCAGGCCAGAAATCTTTACCAGACAGCCAAGGGTGAAAAAATTCAGGAAAAACTTCCTGAGCTTATTAAAGAAATAGAGAATAACAAGCGGATCAGTGTCCATCTGAATACTGATCTTACCAAGGTAGACGGGTTTGTAGGCAGTTTTAAAAGCACACTCACTTCAAATGGTAAAGATGAAGTTATTGAACACGGGGTTGCGGTAATAGCAACCGGTGCTCATCCTCTGGAACCTGAAGAATATGAATATGGTAAAAACCCGCAGATATTAACCAGTCTGGAGCTGGATAATAAGATAATCAACAATGATCCGATACTTAAAACTATAAAATCGGCGGTCTTTATCCAGTGCGTCGGATCACGTGAACCGGATCGTCCATATTGTTCAAGGGTTTGTTGCACCCACTCTGTTGATAATGCCCTGGAATTGAAAAAAAGAAATCCTGACTTAAATGTATATGTGTTATACCGTGATGTCAGAACTTACGGAGAGCGTGAATATCTGTATAAAGAGGCACGTGAAAAAGGGGTTATTTTTATACGCTTTTCGGTTGATGACAAACCACAGGTAATTGCAGATAAAAACCGGTTGGCGGTTCGGGTTAAAGATCACATTCTGGGACGAACGCTTGAGCTGGAAACAGATATTATCACTCTGGCAACGGCAATTATTCCGAACCGAGATGAGAAACTTGCCAACTTCTTTAAAGTTCCGATTAACGCCGATGGATTTTTTGTTGAGCGCCACGCAAAATTAGGGCCTTCCGAGTTTGCAACGGACGGTGTGTTTTTATGCGGTATGGCCCATTATCCAAAGCCAATCGACGAATGTATCGTTCAGGGAAAGGCTGCTGCCTCCCGTGCCGTAACACTGCTTGCACGTGAAATCATACAGACAAGCGGTACGATTGCTGAAGTTATGCCCATGTATTGCAGCAGTTGTGGGGTTTGTGTTTCAATTTGTCCCTATTCAGCCCCCTCTTTTATTGAGGAAAGCGCCAGATTCTTCCCGGGTAAAGCACAAATAAATCCCGTTCTTTGTAAAGGATGCGGATTATGTGTGGCATCCTGCAGATCAGGTGCAATCAGGCTGAAAGGTTTTGATAATGATCAGATATTTGCGCAGATATTTGCGCTGAATGAAGCCGTTTAAACTAAAAACCTGAATTATTATCTCAAGAGGTATAGTAGGTTTGAGTCAATAGGTTTTTTTATGTAAAGGAGTTAAGATAATGACTGAGTTTGAGCCTAAAATCGTCAGTTTTTTATGTAACTGGTGCAGCTATGGAGCTGCAGATCTGGCCGGGGTTGGCCGGATGGAGTATCCGCCGAACATCAGGGTTATCAGGATACCTTGCACCGGACGCATGAGCCCCAAGTTTTTTTTAGCAGCCCTGAGGCAGGGGGCCGATGGTGTCTGGGTGTCCGGGTGACATCCGGGTGAATGCCATTACCTGGAAGGTAATTATTATGCACGAAGAAAATTCGGTCTCTTTAAAAATCTAATGGAACATATGGGTGTTGAACCCGGAAGGTTAAATTTTTCCTGGATTTCCTCTGCCGAGTCAAGCAAGTTTGTAGATGTGGTAAAGGGTGTAACTGAGACTGTAAAGGCCATAGGACCTAATAATAATTTTAAGAAGGCAGCTAAGGTAGCTTAACATGTTAGGATATATTGATAAGATAAAAGAAATATCTAAACGGCTGTTGGATGAAGGTAAGGTGGATATGATCATAGGCTTTAAGAAAGGAACTATGCCTATGATGAACGAACCCTGTTTCGTAAAAACCCCCGATGAAGCGTCAAAGCTTGTTTGGGACAGCAACTGCGGAATTAATCTTGCCAATTATCTTACCGACAGAAAAGAAAAAATAGGCGTAATCGCAAAGGGCTGCGATACGCGAAATATCGTAACCCATATAATTGAAAATAAAATAAAGCGGGAAAACCTGATAATAATTGGCGTTCCCTGCAAAGGTATGATTGACCGGCGCAAAATATCGGTGATGTTTGATGCTGAAGCTAAAGAAGTCAATGAAGAAGGGGATACGATAATTGTCAAAGGCGAAGGATTTGAGAAAAAATTAAATAAATCCGAAGTAATGCAAGATAATTGTTCTATTTGTATTCATAGAAATCCTGTGTTGTACGACGAGCTTACTGCTCCGCTTGTGGAAGAGCAGAAAGATGTCGACAGATATGCCGATGTTCGTAAGATTGAAGCTATGGCTCCATCTGAAAAGTGGGATTATTTTGAAAATCTTTTATCCGGATGTCTTCGCTGCTATGCATGCAGAAATGCTTGTCCCTTATGCTATTGTCCCACATGCTTTGTGGATGAATCAAACCCCCAGTGGGTTGGTAAAAGCCAGGATGAAATTGATATAAGGACATTCCATTTTTTAAGGGCTTATCATTGCGCCGGAAGATGTACGGACTGCGGTGCGTGTGAACGGGCATGCCCTGTCGGTATCAAAGTCCGGGCTTTTACGAAAAAGCTTGAAAAAGACTGCCTGGAGATGTTTGGCTGGGAAGCCGGGATTTCTGCTGATATAAGGCCTCCGCTTGATACATATAAACCGGATGATCCCGGAAAATTCATAAAGTGATACTGGTTAATAACTTGTAAACCGCAACAAAAATAAGGCTATTGCTATGAAAGTTATTAAAATTGATAAAAAAGACTGGGCTAAAGGAATTGAAAAAATTCAAAACGGCTATCGGTTGTTCGGCCCGGTCAGAGGTGAGAAATTTCATGATTTCAAGGCACTCGAAAAGGGAGAATCGCCGGATCTGGATTTTCAAAATACACGGCTTTCCCCAAAATCGGTAGTATATCCTCAAACTGAAGTTTTGTTTGAATATTCTCTTGATGAAAAAGAGGCTGATCATCATGTGATGAAGGATGCCGCTAAAGATTATTCACCTAAAGCCGTTCTGGGAATAAGGCCGTGTGATGCTGCTGCTTTTTTACTGGTAAAGCGGAATTTTGATACACCCGATTATAAGGATCCATACTGGATAAAATCATATGAAGCAACGACATTTATAGGTCTATCATGCAATAATCCATGCAGCACCTGCTTTTGCACAACGGCCGGTTCAGGACCTTTTAATGAAGAAGGACTTGACATACTTCTTGTCGATGCAACGGATTGCTATTATGCAAAAGCGATTACGCCAAAAGGTGAAAATCTTTTAAAGAATGCCGGATGGAATACTGAGGCTGATGGCGGAGCTGCTGAAAAAATAGAAACTCTTAAAAAAGAAGCAGAGGCTAAAATAAGTTCTTCTGTTGCTTCAAACCAGCTTAAAAGCAAAAGTACAAATGAGCTTTATGAGGCTCCCTTCTGGGAAGATGTGTCATTTGCCTGTATTAACTGCGGGACATGCACATATCTTTGTCCTACATGCTGGTGTTTTGATATTCAGGATGAAAATTCGGGGTCATCGGGAATACGCATGCGAAATTGGGACAGTTGCATGTTTCCTCTTTTTACTATGCACGGAACGGGGCATAACCCCAGAGGTACCAAGCTTCACAGGGTTCGCCAAAGATTCATGCATAAGCTGAAATATTATGTTGATAAATACGATGATGGAATTCAGTGCGTTGGCTGTGGCCGGTGTATCCGCGCCTGTCCGGTTAACATTGATATACGCAGGGTCTGTGACATGATGAACAGTTATGATCCTAAAGCCTGCGCTTGTTCGGAAAAGTGAAAAGAGGAGGGTATTAAAGTGCAAAATCCATATATGCCTTATCCTGTGCGTATAGATGAAATAACAACTGAAACTGAAGACAGGAATCTTAAAACATTCAAATTTGTTTTTTTAAATCCGGATGATGAAAAAAAATTTTCATACAAAGCCGGACAATTTGCAGAGCTTTCGGTTACAGGCAAAGGAGAAATACCAATCGGTATTGCATCTTCTCCTGTTGAGAAAGGCTTTGTTAAATTTACCGTAAATAAAGTCGGTCTTGTTTCTTCATATCTTCATTCAATGAAAGTTGGAGATATAATGGGAATAAGGGGGCCTCTTGGTAATTCCTATCCCTGGGATATACTTGAAGGTAAAAATATAGTGATTATCGGAGGCGGTTTTGCTTTTACAACACTGCGTTCTTCAATAATTTCCATGCTTGATCCTGCCAACCGGAAAAAGTTTAAAGATATAAATGTAATTTATGGCGCCCGAACACCCGGTATGCTGCTTTACAGAGATGAATTAGCAGCATGGGAGAGACGCGACGATATAAATATGCATATAACAGTTGATGCTACAAATGATCCTGACTGGAAATATAATATAGGTTTTGTGCCTACCGTAACTGAACAAAAAGCTCCTAATGCCGATGCCGATACTTATGCCATTATTTGCGGGCCGCCTATTATGATAAAATTTACCCAGCCTGTCCTTGATAAACTGGGATATGATCATGATCATATAATAATGTCACTTGAGAACAGGATGAAATGCGGAATAGGTATGTGCGGAAGGTGTAATATAGGAAAAGAATTTGTCTGCAAAGACGGCCCGGTATTTACTCTTGCGCAATTGAATGCTACGCCGAGAGAATATTGATAAATCTTTTCGCCTTTTTTTTATATTGACATTGGCGGATCAATAATATTATATACTTTGCGATAGTTTTTTATTTAAGGATGATAGGCTGTAAGCCATGAAGATAATTAATTGATAAAGGAGGAGTATAGATGCCGGAAGTACAATTTGGAGGTAAAACTTTTACAGTAGATGAAGACGGTTTTATTGATTCATATACTAACTGGTCACAGGAATGGGTCCAGTATGTTAAAACACAAGAAGGGATTGATGAGCTTAATGATGAGCATAAGATGCTTATAAAAGTTCTTCGCGAATATTATGAGAAAAACGGAATTGCTCCGATGGTTCGTGTTCTTTCCAAGGTTACAGGTTTTAAATTGAAACATATTTATGAGCTGTTTCCTTCAGGACCTGGAAAGGGAGCTTGTAAGATGGCTGGCCTTCCGAAACCAACGGGTTGCGTCTGATCAATATTAAAGTTTTATTGTATTTTACAAAAGGCCCTGCCAAAAGCAGGGTCTTTTGTTTTTTTGGGTCAGGGCTTTGAATATAGAATGTAGAATATCGAAATCGAATGTAGAACGTAAAAGGAAGGTAAGGAATTTCGTAATTCGAAATTCCTTGTTCGATATTGGATATTCGTTTTCGGGGGTTGAGATCCAGGAATAAGGGCGTAGAGGCGGGTTCGTAACCCGCCAGCGTGAGGGGCTAGTGAGAAGAATAGATCGTAAAGGGAATGATCGTACAGCGAATAAAACTATAACAATTGATGAGACAGACAAAGCTATCTTAAACAGGGTGCAATCTGATTTTCCGGTTGTCTCCCGCCCGTATCTTGCGATTGCGGATGAGCTTGGAATAACTGAAGATGATGTTATTACCAGACTGAAAAAACTTAAAAAAAATAATTTCATCCGCCGCATAGGAGGTAATTTCGTGCCTGAAAAGCTGGGCTTTGTCAGCACTTTGTGCACAGCGACTGTATCTGAAGACAAGATTGATTCTTTTACAAAAGTGATTAACCTTTATCCCGGGGTAACGCATAATTATCTGAGAGACGGGAGCTTTAATATTTGGTTTACATTTATTGCTCCTTCCATGGAAGAAATTAAATCTAACTTAAAACAGATATCAAAAGAAACCGGAGTGAAAGAAATATTTAATTTTCCTGCAACAAAGGTATTCAAGATAAGGGCTCATTTTAACTTATGATACAATCTGTTTACAGTTATCATTTTACCGTCAGGCAGATTATTATGAGCACTTGATATGAAAGATATCCGTATAGCCGCAGTAATTTCTCATTCAAAAACATATGATGTTGACCGCAACCTAAGCTGCCTGGAAAAATGGCTCAAGCAGGCAAAAGATACCGGTGTAAGAATTGTATGCTTTCCTGAACTAAATATCAGCGGGTATGTGATAGATGAAAAAATAGCAGAAACAGCAGAAGAAATACCTGGTAGAATATCAAATAAACTGTCGGAGTATTCATTAAAATATAACATTGTAATACTTGCCGGCATGATTGAAAAAGACAAGAATGACCGGATTTATTCAAGCCACCTTGTAGCAAAGACTGACGGGGATATAGGTGTTTATCGGAAATTGCATATTGCTCCTAATGAAAAAGAATTGTTTTTTGAAGGAGATAAAGTTCCGATATTTGAGGCTGAAGGGATAAAATTTGGAATTCAGCTTTGCTACGACGCTCACTTTCCCGAGCTTTCAACAAGAATGGCTTTGATGGGCGCCGATATTATATTCATTCCTCACGCTTCTCCAAGAAAAACTCATGATGAAAAGCTTAAATCGTGGTTACGGCATCTTTGTGCAAGAGCTTTTGATAACGGCCTGTTTATAGTGGCATGCAACCAGTGTGGTGTAAACTCAGCAGGCCTTTTTTTCCCCGGAACAGGTGTAATAATAAATCCTTCAGGTATTGTTATGGAAAAATACACAAGCGAAAATGAAGGAATGTTAGTATCCGATCTTAAGACAAGAGATTTAGATATGGTAAGAAACCATAAAATGCGTTATTTTTTGCCGAACAGAAGGCCGGAATTATATTAATACAGGTAAAAGAGATAAAAGCTAATTATTATAAATAAGAAAATATGAATCAGATATGGAATCAGAACCGGATAACTTAATCGGATGTAAAAGGTGCGGAACCTGCTGCAAAAAAGGAGGCCCGTCTTTTCATATTGAAGACTTGTCACTTATAGAAGAAGGATTTATACCGGCAAAACATCTTTATACTATAAGAAAAGGAGAGCCGGTTTGCGATAACAGAATCGATAAAATCATTTCCGCTCCTTCCGATATGATAAAAATCAAGGGTCAGGGAAATAGATGGGTTTGCTTTTTTTATATGGAAAAAGAAAATAAATGCGATATATATCAATACAGGCCTATTGAATGCAGACTTCTTGATTGTCAGGATACAAGTGGGATCGAGCAGATTTTTGGCAAAAATCTTCTTACAAGACAAAACATAATCGGTAAAATCGAAGGGCTTTGGGATATGGTTACAGAGCATGATCAGAGGTGCTCATATGAAGAAATAACAAAGCTGTTTGATAAATCCGGAAAAAAGAAAAGCAAATATTTTCTGCAAGAGGTTTCACAACTTATTGAATACGACAAGGCCCTGCGGGAAATTGTTGTAGCAAAAGGAGGGCTTGAATCAGGGCTACTTGACTTTTTGTTTGGAAGACCAATTTCAATAGCTTTTAAGCATTATCTTTAAAGAACAGAGCTTTTATAGTTGTAGAATTCTCCCTTCGACGCCTGTTTTAATAGGATCTATATTATTGCATGAGATTTTTTCAGAACTCGCTGCTTTAGGAATTGTCAGTAGCTTACCGGCCTCAGATAGGTGATAGAGGAATATCCCGTACCAAAATCATCTAAGGTCATTTTAATTAAGAAGTAATATATCCATAAACAATTTAACTGATGATTCAAGAAATGCTTTCTGATTGCCTATATAAATGTTAAATTATCCGTTTATTTTCACTTTACATATCTTCCATGCCAATATATTATTATAAATAACGATGATTTAAATTATACATGGTTGTAAAATTATGATATATTGAGACAATTATAAAACGTTTGTCCTGCCCGAATGCTTTTATCGGGCATCTGTGATTTAAGGCTGTTACAATCCGGATAACCGCCTAAAAACGTCGCAGGAATGACATGCTTGGGAGTTTTGCAATTGGCTCTATTGTTAATTTGCTTTTATAAGATATAAAAACTAAGGAGGTATGAAAGATGGAAAAAAAGAAATACACAATAAAAACAGCCTGCCCGCAGTGCGGATGCGCCATGCTTACCGTTTTATCGCCTGAAGAAATAAAAGAAAAATATGGTGATGTCCCAAATGTTGAAATGGAGTGTGGCGAATGCTCACTTAAATATTCATCTGAAATGAAAACAGCTTGTCCTGAATGGGATAAAGAATGCAAGTTGGGATCATAAGGTCTCGTTACGCAATATTTTTTGTTTCTCTTGCCGCTATTGCAGGATCAATGCGTCCGGTTATGATAGGGGACAAAAGATATAAAAGCATATAGGTAAATGTAATGTACCCGAAATAAGGGGTGAAAACGGATAAAAGCAGGAGAAGAGATATCTGGCCAACCCGCGGATGCCGACTCATGAGCCGGCCAAGATGAAGATATTTCACAGGGTAAAGATTCATTACCAAACCTGCTGCAATTATGGTTGCAAAACAAAAAACTCCCCAGAAATAAACCAATTGAGGGCTATCCGATATGCTCTGGTTAAATATAATCAAAGGCGCAGTTACAAGTAATGCAGCTGCCGGAGTCGGCATCCCCTTAAAAAATCCTGGAATGGGGTTTTTGTCCAAAGTAAAATAAACCAGTCTGCCTATCCCTAAGATTAAATAAAAAAGCGCTGCAAAACCAATCGGAAGCTGAGAAATCAAATTATTATGAGCATCGGAAAGTATGATATAAAATATCCATGCCGGAGCGATACAGAAACTGATTGCATCGGCAAAATCATCTAAAATGCTGCCTATACTTATTTTTGGAGTCTCGGAAGCAAGAAGCTCTGTCAGGCCCAGTTTGCGTGCAAGCGCTCCGTCAAGCTTATCGAATATAGTAGCGCCTATAAGTATAAGATATGCTTCTTTGATCCTTCCCTGATATGTAAAAAAGACAGCAAGAAACCCCATAATTGCGTTCATGATAGTAAGTGAATTAGGAAAAAATGAGAGTATCCTCCTTCTTAACAAATCATCACTGTCACAAATATCATCTAAACAATATGTTCCGTATTTTCTGCAATAGCCTGCTATAGATCCAAGGTTGATTACAAGAAAAACAATTTCAATGATAAAAAGAGTCCGCAGGGAAAGACTTCCTAACCATGAAACCCAGGAATAAAGTATCCCTGATCCGTCAGGCACATAAAAGGCGTGGGCATATAAGAGTGCGCCAACAGGAGCGGCAACAATAGTTCTGAGTCTTGTAAATTCCCTCAATTCAGGCTCCTGCCCTCTCTGTATTGCAAAACTCCGGATAAAATGGGCAAAATTGTCTCGAATCAATACTATTACGCATAAAATAAGAATAAAAATTGCATGAAGCAGCTCAGGTCTTGTATGGCCCGGCGAAATAAAAATAAGTCGCCACATTATTCCAACTGCAACAAGAGGAAAAATGATCGAATAAACAATTTTATCCATTATTCTTTCAGCAAGATTGGCAAGGGTGGGATTCGGACTGAATCTCGCTGCAAACCATCCGTCAACAAGATCAAAGGACATTGAGATGAAAAGAAAAGAAACCCCCATACTATATATAACAGGGCTGCGCATCCACATAACTGCTATAGCGCAAAGCATCCCCAGCGAGACAAGCGGAAGACGTCCGTAAACAAGCATCGCCGTGACTTTTTTGGGTATTTTTTGTTTATTTGTCATAGTGCTTCCGATCAGATCAGCTTTTAAAATTTTTTTTGATATTAGACAAAATACTTCTATCTGTCAAGGATAAGCCGGTAAAGCATTTTTTGTTTTCAAAAACGTAATGGGTCATGATTTTTCATATATTGGTTGTCAGAATAATGCAGCGATTGAAGTCGGCCTGATTTATGACAATCGCTGTACCATCTGAAAAAAATTGTGACTTTATTCAGAGTCGGCCGTAAATCATATTAAAACGGTAATTAATTTTATCGTCATTATTTCATAATCCGGAAATGAAAATCACTTAACAAAACAAGTCTGATCTTAACAAAAAAAAGGGGGAAAATTATGTCCATTTTTCGTAAATCGTTAGTTTTAGTGTTGGTTGTTCTTTTCTGCGGTGTAAGTATAGTTATTGCCGGGGATCAAACTCGAGATCGTGATCCTATTCGTGACCGATTAAATGATGGTTCCTGCCAGGATTTCACAGATAATAATGCCGGAAAACTCTTTGCTGCCGATAGAACTCGGGATCGTATACAAGATAAAGATAAATTAAAGGATGGCTCATGCCAGGATTTCACTGATAGCAATATTGGAAATTTGTATGCTGCCAATAGAACCCGAACCCAGGATCGTACCAGAAGCCAGGATCGTTTAAGAGATGGCTCATGCATCAAATAATTCTTTAATTACACCAGGATTTCAGAAGGAGTTTTTTTAATTTATCAGGCGGGTTCGTTATATAGGCGAGCCCGCTTTTTGTTTTTTGATTTTATAATTGCTAAGATATACAGGCGGATAACCGGAATGGAATATTTTTATTACCTTGTTAATTATTCGCTGTTTTGCAGATTGTAAAATGGATAAACAAAGTGTAAAAGGGATTTTAAATTAATTCTATATCAGGTGCCGATAAATGAATCAACCCCGACAAATTGCTTTTGGATATTCCACCCGGTGTAATATAAAATGTGCTCACTGTGTGGCTGCCGATGGATCTCCGGGAATCGACAAAATGGATTTTAACCGCGCAAAGGAAACCATTGAAGAAATGGCCCGTGCGCATGTGACAGGGATCAGTTTCACGGCCGGTGAACCGCTAATATTTTCAGATGATATCTGTGGTTTGATTCAGGTCTGCGGGCAGAACCGGATTTATTCCAGAGTGGTTACCAACGGGTTCTGGGCAAATACAGCGGATCAGGCAGACAAAATGTTATCCAAATTGAAACAAAGCGGTTTGTCGCAGTTGAGGATCAGCACCAGCCGCTGGCACCAGGAAAATGTAAACAGTTCTAACATTGTTTATGCTGCAGCCGCATGTGCAAAACATGGTCTGGATTATTTTGTTTCATTTGTCACGGATTTTTCAGATACAGATGATGCTGTCGAACAATTCCTTCAGGATAATAAGCTGCGGTATTTCCCGGAGCCTGTTATCTATTTCGGAAGGGCGCAGAGTTTTGAACGTAAACGGATCTTTACAGATTTTTATCCCAACTTGTGTTACATGAATGCTTATATTTCTCCCAATCAGGATATGTATGCCTGCTGTGATGCCGGAAACCGATTTTCAGAAACAGGTTTTTTGTATCTTGGAAATCTGGAAAAGGAATCTGCGGATGAATTATTTATAAAAAAAGAACAACATCGCTTATATAATATGATCCGGACAACAGGGCTTACACGAATGGCATCTTATCTGGGGTATAAGGCCAGTGAGATTGTGCGCTACCGTAAATGTGAGCTGTGTGAAATGCTTTTTAATTCAAAAAAAAATCTTGAAAAGCTTGAGCATGGGATGGATAATTTGATGAATATATCGTGATATCAGAAATATATAAAAACAGGATGTATAAAAACTGGATACATAATCATGGCTGAATCAGGAAAAATAAACACCCTTAAAGTTATAAAGGTAACGAGATCCGGTATCATTTTAGACGGTGGGGCACTTGGTGAGATTTTGATTTCTGCAAAAGAAGCCCCTGCCGATTGCAGGCTAAATGATAATATCGATGTCTTCATATATCTCGACTCAAAGGCTCAAATGATCGCAACCACCGAAAAGCCTTATGCTGTAGCGGGACAGTTTGCTTTACTTAAGGTGGCAATATCCAACTCTTATGGAGCGTTTCTGGACTGGGGGCTGAAGCAGAACCTGCGGGTTCCGGTTCGTGAGCAGAAAAACCATATGAAACAGGACCGGTACTATATCGTGTTTGTTTACAATGATAAAAATAATCATATTGCAGCTTCATCAAGGCTTGACAGGTTTTTGGAAAAACTGCCTGTTAATTTCACAGAGGGTCAGCAGGTGGATCTTGTTATCGGTGATATTACCCCCTTAGGCTATAAAGCGATTATCAATAATATTCATGTGGGTGTTTTATATAAAAATGAAGTATTTCAGATTCTGGAACAGGGGCAGGAAGTAAAGGGCTTTATAAAAAAAGTCAGAGAAGACGGCAAGATCGATCTTTCTCTTCAAAAATCCGATGCCAAAGCTTTGGATGATTTGTCAAGCAAGATCCTAAACACCTTGAAAGAACAGGGAGGAAGTCTGGAGATATCGGATAAAAGTTTGCCGGAAGAGATTTACAGATTGTTTGGTGTAAGCAAAAAAAGATATAAAAGCGCCATTGGCGCATTGTACAAGAAGCGGATGATTAATGTTGAGAAACAAAGCATAAGCTTGATCCATAAACCTGAAAAAAAGCCTTTGGAAAATGTTAAGCGGGGTTTTAGCAGAAACATACGGCACAATAAAATAACGATAAAAAGATAAAAGGTTTACTCCTTAAGGCTAATTTTATATTGTGAATTATTACATATGATTATTGTTGCTGATAACATCAGGATTACAGATCGGATTATTGCTGATGCAATTGCTCAAATGAATCCTGTCCCGGTACAAAAAATGGCTATTGAATGCGAGAAAGCAGGAGCACAGGTTATAGATGTAAATTCAGGCCCACTTTCACGAACTCCGGAAAAGCAGATGAATTTTATTATTGATGCAATTCAGCAAGTGTCTGATTTGCCTTTAATTATTGATACTGCAAATCCCAAAGCAATGGAAGCCGGAGTTCGCGCATGTAAAAGCATGCCGACAATAAACGGCTTTTCTTTAGAATCTTCAAAACTTGATAAAATACTTCCCCTTGCTAAAGAATTCCGGACAGATATTATTGCTTATCTTTTATATCCTAACGGGCATGTTCCGCCGGACGGGGATAAGCGTTTGGAAATAGCTGTTGAGATTTTAGAGAAATTTAAAGAAACAGGCATCGAAGAAAAGCGGCTGATAATAGATCCTGTAATTGTGCCTCTTTCCTGGCAAAACGGTAAATTTCAAGCCAGAGAAGTTCTTTATGTGATAAAGCATTTGCCGGATGTGTTCGGTTTTCCGGTAAGAACAATTGCAGGACTATCAAATCTTACAACAGGAAGTGGGCACAAAGCGCAAAAACTTATTATGGAAAAAGCCTATCTTTCAATGCTTGCATCAGCAGGTCTGTCGATGATTATGATGAATGTATTCCATCATGAAGCCATAAAAACCGTAAAGGCATGTAATCTGCTTATTGACGAAAAGATTTTTGCATGGGAAGAAATGTACTAGGGTTTGCCGGAATCTGATGAAGGTGCTTCTTTTACTGTACTACCCCAGTTTTTAAGATTTGTTGAAATAAAATCCACTATAATTTTGTGGGTTTTACTGCCGTTGCCTTCCACCTGGAGTGGTTTGCCGAACTTGATGTAAATAGTTTTACGCGGATCAACCGGTCCCATATCTTTGATGAGTCTGCCGTTTTTCTGGAAATCAGTTTTAATGGCCACAGGTATCACAAAAACACCGGCTCTTTTCGCAAGCTTTACGCCAAGCGAATTAAAAGAACCAGGATCGAAAACTGAGCTTCTTGTCGATTGAGGGAATATAAATACCGAATTTCCACTTTTTAAGCATGCTTCTCCTTCCGACAGAACTTTGTGCAGATCTTCTCTCGGGTTTTGTCTTGATACCGCTATCGGTTTGGTAGCCTTCATAACAAAACGCCAGATTGGATATTCAAGCAGTTCTTCTTTTACCACAAAAGTAAGTTCTTTAAATGCCAGTATGATAGTCGGCATAATAAATGTATCCAGCATACTCATGTGATTTGATACAAAAACTACAGGCTCTTTATGTCCGGATATGCAGTCGAGGCCGGACATATCAAATCTTCCTCCTGCATATTCGATGATTTTAATTATCTGGAAGGAAGACCGGTTCCATCTTTTACGGCTGTATTTTCCTATGCGTGCTATGAAACCATCTCTTATAATTACAAAGATAATCAGCGAATAGTAGATAAGCGAAGGCAAACCAGGAATTGCTTTAACAGGCAACAGCCATCTGTTCCGGCTTATATAGCGGCTTTCCGATTTAAGAATTTGCGAGAACTTTTCGATATTCATCCAAAAATAGCCTGACATACTTCTATGAGTCCATCAAAAAACCATATTTATGGAAATCAGGGATGGTATTTTTTCAGAACAAGAACAGCATTAGTGCCTCCAAAGCCAAAAGAATTTGTCATCACCACTTCTAAGTTTGCCTTGCGTGCAATATTGGGAACATAATCGAGATCGCATTCATCGGCCGGATTGTCCAGGTTTATAGTAGGCGGAATGATGCTGTTTTTTATGGCAAGTGCTGAAAAAACGGTTTCTATGCCTCCTGCAGCGCCCAAAAGATGGCCGGTCATCGATTTTGTAGAACTTACCGGTATCTTATAGGCATGATCTCCGAATACTGTTTTGATTGCCCTTGTTTCATATATATCGTTAAGTTGAGTAGAGGTACCATGTGCATTTATATAATCAACTTTATCCGGAGTAATTCCTGCATCCTTTATGGCTGATTTCATGCATCTAACAGCTCCTTCTCCATCAGGCGGAGGAGATGTCATATGGTAGCCGTCTCCGGTCATTCCAAATCCCGACACTTCAGCATAAATATGCGCTCCTCTTTCAAGAGCACCTGAAAGAGATTCTAAAACAACAATACCGCTTCCTTCCCCAACAACAAAACCGTCACGATCCCTGTCAAAAGGACGGGAGGCTAGTTGAGGCTCATTATTTCGTGTTGAAAGAGCCTTCATCGCACCAAAGCCGGCTATACAGGTCATGGTTATAACAGATTCGACTCCGCCGGTTATCATTGCATCTGCATGGCCGTTTTGGATCATCCTTAATGACTCTCCTACGGCATGTGTTCCGGCAGCGCAGGCTGTTGCTATTGACGCATTGGGGCCTTTTGCGCCGAATATAATGGAAATCATACCCGGAGCCATGTTCCCGATCATGAGCGGAATAAAAAACGGACTTACACGTCCCGGTCCTTTTTTATTCAGATCAAGAATCGTTTTTTCCATTATACCGAGTCCCCCAAGTCCGCATCCTGTTATGGTTCCGACCCTGTCGGAATTGGAGCTATTGATCACAAGACCGGAATCTTCAATAGCCATACGCGCTGCAGCCACGGCGTAGGCAATAAAAGGTTCGAAGCGCTGGGCATCCTTTTTTGACATAAAATTTTCCGCAACAAACCCTTTAACTTCGGCGGCAATTTTAGTATCAAATTTTGTTGTGTCAAACTTGGTTATCTCGGATATTCCCGACTTTCCCGCACATAAAGCCGACCATGTTTCATCAACACCGATTCCAAGTGGTGTAATCAATCCAATTCCTGTTATAACAACGCGCCTGCTCAAAAAATCCTCCTTAAAATATAACAAATAATAATTAGAATATATGGTTATAAAAAAAGCTCATAAAACAATTTCCAGACTGTTATGATTTATTATTGTTACAGATAAAACTGTATATGCGCTTTTTGATTTTAGATTTGCATTATTAATGCGAATTTATATAGTCAATAACATCTTTAACAGTAAGAAGCTTTTCTGCAACCTCATCTGAAATATCTGTTTCAAATTCTTCTTCCATCGACATTATCAGTTCAACCAGATCAAGTGAATCAGCACCGAGATCATCAACAAAGGATGCTTCAGGAACAACTTTATCAATCTCTACGCCAAGTTTTTCTGCAATAATTTTTTTAACTTTATCTTCAACTGACATTAATTAATTCTCCTTTTATTTTGATGTTAAGCGGTTTTCAAATTAAAATCATATAAAATCAATACTATAAATATTATAAACTCATAATAAATAAATGAACCAGAAAGGCTTTGGTTCCCATCTAATCACGATGCCTAATCTTTCTATGCCTAATAAGTTATATTATAACATATTAATAATACGATATTTAAATCCCAAACAATATGCTAATATGACTTTAGATACTTTAGTAATTGAATTAACAATAAATGTCAAGGATTTATTTTGTAAAATATGTATCAAAGATGCAATCGGTTAGAGATGGTATAAATTTGAATTGTAACAAGAAATTGGATTAACGAAAAACAGTATATAAGATATTAATAATATTATTTAATAAGATATAAGCATGCTATACCGGATAGTGCCAGGAAACAGATGCAATTTCGATACTCACTTAAGGATAAAAAGTATTATTACGATCCGGATAAAAAGCCTGGCTTTACTAATTACTAATAGCTAATATTTACTCATTCTACGAAATAAACTGTAAATAGGTATCTTTAAAATAAATAAATAAAACAAATATTTAGTATATGAAGACGAGTTTTAATTCTATAAAACTAGACTTTTCATTAAATCTGTTATAAGTCATAAAACTGAAGAAACAAGCGTTCTGCAGCGACAAAGACAGACTTTGCGTCTTTGCCCCCTGGGGTTTGCTCTTAATTATACTATCAGTACTTATATTTATGATTTATGCAAAGATAGTGTTATAACTTTATTTATTAGCTTTTATCACCTTTAATGCTTTATCAAATATATCATTTATTTTCAAAGTAATCTCTGCTGCTTCATTAAGCAGCAGATTTACTTCGTCCATATCATTTGATTTTACTTTTTTGGCCCAATCCTTATATGTTTCACTATGATCGGTGTTATGTTTAATCCAGTGTTCCAATAATTTTACCATTTTTTCATCAAAGGACATTTCTGAAAAAACATCATGGCTATTATGGTGGTGGTGATTATCGTGATGATGGCTATGATCGTGGGTCATTTTATTTGCTCCTTATTTATAATCGCTTTCAGGTAAAAAACCGTAACCATTGACTGTGATGATAAACTTTCTATAATTTAATTGTTAATAGAAAAATGAAAACTTCGCTATATATGAAAGCTCAATTCTGGAACGAAGATGCTTTCATGAATTATACATTAAACTTATACCATAGTAAAAGTGAATGCAAATACCAATCTTGAAGGGGGTGTAATTAAAAGTGTTGGGTTTAGAAGATAAGCGTTAAGCGAAGTTATATTTAAAAAGGATAAACAATTATATAAATCATAACATGCTGTAATCATTTAATATATAATTCTAGACTTTTTGGTTTAACTAGTGTATAGGTTGGTTTAGGCTAATAAATTAACATGTTATAAAGGAGGAACCGACCTATGATCGACCATCTGAAAGACAGCATAGAGAAGAGACTGAACAAGCATCCTCATCTCAAAAATAGAATTGAACAAATATTAAAAATTGTAGAAAACACTGAAGGAGATTTAAAAAAAGCCGACGAAGCTGAAAAAAGAGTGATTGAAGAATTGCGGAAGATGGGAAATGAAGTATTGCACGATTGGGCTGTCAGCAGAGAAAAACAAGAGGCTGAAGCAGTAAATAAAAGGAAGTTAGGAAAGAACGGTAAAAAAAAATAACTTGGCATACCAGCTATGGGGAAATATCTATTCTTGAGAGAACCTTTTTAAATAAAGGGAAGTTGTATAGACCTTTTTCATATACGGCAGAAGTAACATGTCGTTGTTATTCACTTGTCTTGCAGCGTATTATCGCAGATTTTGGAGCGGATGTTTCTTTTCAAAAGATATCAAAAAAAATAATGGAGCATTATGGTATAAACGTTTCTGTCAGTTCAGCACAAAAGGTCACAGAGAAACATGCTGAATCCGTAAAGGGTATGGAGTGTCTGCAAAGAGATATTCCTGATGAAGCCGGGGTAAAATATTTGATATGTGAAACTGACGGAACAATGATACCCATAGTAAATACCGATAATAAAAACGGAAAGTCTTCAGACAAACGGAAAACTCGTAGTGTTCGATGGAAGGAAGCGCGTTTAGCTCTTGCCCGGGAGAAAGACAAAGTTGATCCGGTTTTTGGAGGAACTCTTGGTTCAGCTGATACGGCTGGGGACCATTTATTTGATTGTGCTGTCAAAGCCGGGTTTGGTAAAAGAACAAAGGTGCATTTTGTTGGTGACGGAGCCTCATGGATTGCAGAACAGGTAGAAAGAGTGTTTAGCAATCAAGGGAATTTTTTAATCGATTTTTTTCATTTATGTGATTATCTGGCAGCGGCTTCAAAAAAATGTTTCCCGGAAAATCCTGGAAGCTGGCTGGATCAACAAAAAAAGAGAATGAAAGAAGGGGATGTTAACGAAGTCTTAAAGTCTTTGTTATTACATGAAGAACCTGAATCAGTACAAGATAAGGATGCGCCTGTTCGATGCTGTTTGTGTTATATCAGTAATCGTCCTGGTCAATTTAAATATAAAGAAGCGTTGGCCGACAATTTACCGATTGGGTCCGGCGAAATAGAAAGTGCGCATCGTTATGTGATACAAAATCGTTTAAAATTACCCGGGGCATGGTGGAAAGAAAATAATGCTGAAAATATGCTTGCATTAAGAATACTTCGAGAAAACAACGAATGGGATAAATACTGGGAATCTAGCAAAGCTGCATAAAATATTCCCCCAACAGTTTTAACCCTACAACGATATTTATGTTTTAACCAATTGTCCGAGCCTCTTTTTTCTATGGGACAGATAGGCTCGATAGTTTTTCTTTTGAATCCGGTCTATCAAAGCGATTACCGCGTCGCAATCAAAACGCCTTATTGGCAA
>NZ_JBAMMY010000192.1:0-1667 GCF_051233685.1 Desulfobacterium sp. N47 | reverse complement strand
ATCATTAAGGTGAAACTGGTCGATATTGCCAATAAGCAAGAGGTCTATAATTCCGCTGTCCTTACCTTCGGCATAATCATCAATAAGGTATGCACGTTCAAGTTCTCCAAGCCTTCCCACTATACCGTCTATAACCTGGTCAATTCCCATTACCTTGCCAACCATTGATTTAAGTTCAGGAAATATCGGGTGCTCTTTATTTGCCATATAATGTATTTTGCGACCTATTTTTTCTGATATTAATAGGTTAGTATTTGTTAGTTGATTTAGTTCTTCACGTATTGAATTGCTTGAAACATCAAATTCTCTGGCAAGTTCTCTAAGATATGATTTTGCTTCAGGATTAAAAAAAAACCTGGTTATAAGTTTAATCCTTGTTTTGGATGATATTAAACCTGAAAATAAATTCTCCACATAAGCCCCTTAATGAGTAGTTATATTACTCATAAAATAGCCGGAAATGCTTGTCAAGTATTTTGTGATATTTTTCCTGAATTTTAAATTCTGGATAATGGATGATTAGCTAGTGCTGAAGCAGTAGAGCATGACGGATAATGATAACAAAAAAATTATAATTGGTCGTTTTTATATTTCTTATTATAGAATCCAAATATTTCCCTTCTTTCATTCTCATTCAATATTCCTGTGAACGGGCTTGAAGAACGAAGCCTGATTGATTCTTCGTTATCGCCCTCAAGAATGGATAATATTTCTTCTTTGGTTTTTATTTTAAAAATATTTTCCCACTCAATGATGGCAGCAGACTCTGCACCTCTATTTTTTTTCCATTTAGTTAAATTACGCTTCGGTATATCCCACAATTCATTATATATTCTAAGCTTTTTTGCAATCTCTCTGTGAAGCGATGCTGTTTCTTTATCGATCATAACTTTTACAGTATAATCACTTTCTTCTCTCTTTCGTCTAATATAATTGAATATCTTTCCATATTCTATTTCTATAATGCCGGTTTTAATAAAATGCTGGTTAAATGCAGCCTCCACTCCGGAATGTTTTGATCGTTCCAGCCTTTTTGTAAGTAGTACGGCCGTGGTAACACTAAAAAGTGCATAATAGGATCTATTCACTGCGGCCCTGTACCGTTTTAAAGATAACAATTCAACAGCCGTATCAATATCCTCTCTGGCTTTTTCTAAGCGAACTTTAATAAGCTCTTTGATTCTTTTGTCCAAATTTCGATTCCATCTTTGCGTATGTTTTTATAGAAAGGGTCTTTATTGATCTGATACCATTTGTAGGTGCTTTCATCCATAACAATTGGTGAAAACACCACGTTGTTTTTCAATGCAATCTCATAGGAAGACATGCCTATCTCATCTTTCAATTCCGCGTACTGATCTGAAATAATGATAAGAATATCCACATCGGAATTTTTGTTATCTTCTCCCCGTGCACAAGACCCAAACACCACAGCCTTTAAGACAGCCATACCATACATCTTTTTCAAAAATTTCGCATATTCTTCTATCGCTTTATTCTGCTTTTTTCTCATATTTAATTGATAATTCCTAACCCGGACAAGCCGGAACCAAGAATTTTTAGTTAAACCATGCTAAAATGAGTGTAACATTTTTAGCATGGAGGTTTAGTATGTTGATTACCGAACGATATAAAGAGCAAATCACGGGTGTTCTTTCATGTTACGA
>NZ_JBAMMY010000191.1:0-20432 GCF_051233685.1 Desulfobacterium sp. N47 | reverse complement strand
TTTGCCAATAAGGCGTTTTGATTGCGACGCGGTAATCGCTTTGATAGACCGGATTCAAAAGAAAAACTATCGAGCCTATCTGTCCCATAGAAAAAAGAGGCTCGGACAATTGGTTAAAACATAAATATCGTTGTAGGGTTATAGTTGCATATAAATACTGTGCTCTAAATATATAAGTGTTTCTTGCAAACCAAACATAGTATCGTGTATCTAAAACGAGATGTGACTTATCCGGCACTGGCGCCATGTATCAGTATAGCAATTGTCATAATAATATTCCGATTACTTTGTTATAATTGGGCGTGGGTACGCATGCCCGAACGGAACGGAATTATGACAATTGCTATATCTGGCATCTGACTTAATTATTGGAATATGTTGTGAAATCTATTGAACTGATAAAGCCGTATTTTATTAAAAACCGTTTTATGATAGCAACCGGTATGTTATGCCTGATAGCTGTTGATTTTCTGCAGCTTATTATCCCCCGAATAATGAAACTTGCTATCGATGATCTTACTTTATTTCAGGCTGATACGAAAAAACTTGCCATATATGCCCTTTATATTATCGGCATTGCCATTTTAATGACCGTTTTCAGATACCTGTGGAGAAAATTTCTTATAGGTACTTCGAGAGTAGTGGAAGAAGGTTTAAGAAACAGACTGTTTGATCACATACAGTCTCTTTCTTCTCCTTATTTCGACAAAACCAAAACCGGCGATATTATGGCGCATGCCACAAACGATATAATGCATATCAGAATGGCAATCGGAATGGGAATGGTGGCCTTAACTGATGCGATAATCCTTGGTTTTTCCGCTATTGGTTTTATGCTTTATATTAACAGAACTCTTACTATGTTTGCCCTTATACCAATGCCCTTTATTGTTTTCGGGGCCAGATTTTTCAGCAGAAAAATGCACAGGCTTTACGGAGCGGTTCAGGAATCATTTTCAGAGCTTACCGAATCAGTTCGCGAACAGTTTGCAGGAATCCAGGTGATTAAGGCTTATACAAGGGAAAAAGAAGAAAGCCTTTTGGTTGAGGCAAAATCAAAAGATTATATAAAAAAGAATATAAAGCTTGTTAAAATAACAGGCTTTTTCTTTCCAATGATGCTCTTTTTTTCCAACATAAGTCTGGTCATAGTCTTGTATCTTGGAGGCAGGCAGACAATCTATTCGACGATAACCCCCGGTGATTTTGTGGCATTTATTAATTATCTCGCTCTTATAACCTGGCCCATGATGGCAATGGGCTGGGTTACAAACCTTGTACAGCGCGGGAAAGCATCCTTAGACAGGATAAACAGGATCATGGATACAACTCCTGAAATTTTTGATAAAAGCGATGCAAAAGCAATTAATGGCGATGCGGGGGAAATTGTCTTTGAAAATGTTTCCTTTTCGTATAAAGAAGGCGCCAAGCTGGTTTTATCCGATATTAACATCAGAATTGAAAAAGGAAAAATCACAGGAATTGCAGGGCCTCCCGGAAGCGGCAAAACAACTCTGTTAAGCCTGATTCCAAGGTTGTACGATGTTTCCGGAGGACAGATACTGATAGGCGGCGAAGACATACGCACGATACGCATTTTTGATATCAGAGATACCATCTCTTTCATGCCTCAGGAACCTTTTCTGTTTGATGGAACAATACGCGACAATATAACTCTCGGAAGCAAAAGCATAAATGAATCAAATCTGGAAATCCTGATGGAAAAAGCCTCGCTTCTGGAAACGGTAAAAAGCTTTCCCGCAGGTGTTGACACATTGGTGGGAGAGAAAGGGGTTATTCTTTCAGGAGGCCAGAAACAAAGAATTGCTCTTGCAAGGGCGCTGTTGGCCGATTCACCGGTATTGATATTGGATGATCCTGTAAGCCAGGTGGATGTTGAAACAGGCTCTGCAATAATAAATAATATAAAATCCATGGAAGGGAAAAAGACTATTATAATTGTATCACACAGGCTTTCCGCTCTTTGCTTTGCCGATCAGATATTAGTAATGGACGAAGGAAAAATTATAGAGTCGGGAGATCATGATTTGCTGATGA
Organism: Desulfobacterium sp. N47; assembly: GCF_051233685.1. Lineage (NCBI taxonomy): Bacteria > Pseudomonadati > Thermodesulfobacteriota > Desulfobacteria > Desulfobacterales > Desulfobacteriaceae > Desulfobacterium > Desulfobacterium sp. N47. Next base: position 18,374 of record NZ_JBAMMY010000191.1, on the reverse strand, counting down.
AACTTGGGAAATACTATGCAAAAACCTTCAGGATGCAGGAAATCGAAGAGGAAATGAATGCGCTTTGATTATGGTTATGAGGAAGAAAAGCTGGGCAAGCATTACGATTTGAATCTTTTGAAAAAGCTTTATTTTTTCGGCAAGCCTTACCGCAGGCTTTTTTTCCGGGCAATATTGCTGGTTGTATCAATCACCCTGCTTGATCTTTCACTGCCCTATGTAACAAAGGTTGCGATAGACAGATATATTGTTCCCCGAACAAGTGAACATGAAGTAAACCGCAAGCCTGATGAAAAGAAAATGCGATATTATAAGACGGATATAAGCGATCCGGATGTCCGCGGTATTTTAAAAAAATACAGGATTGAATATAATAAAGAAGAAAAATTCGCCTACATTTCTTATGACAAGTTTAGCAATATGGACAAAGGAGATGTATTTAAATTAAGGGCAAAGGATATTAATGGAGTCGGTCTTGCCGCACTTGTTCTTCTTGTTCTTGTAATTGCCGCGTTTTTTCTGGATTTTCTTGAGGTGATCCTGATGGAATATACCGGCCAGATGGTGATGCACGATTTAAGGATGCGGCTTTTTAACCACATTCAGGCGCTTCCTTTTTCTTTTTTCACACACAATCCCACAGGAAGACTTGTTACAAGAGTTACAAGTGATGTCCAGAATATGCATGAGTTTTTCACTTCGGTAATATCAGTTGTTTTCAAGGATATCTTTCTGCTTTTTGGAATCATGGTAGTTCTTATAAGTATAAACTGGAAATTTGCGCTTGTATCATTTACCGTCATGCCTTTTGTTGTATTCGCCTCCTTCAGTTTTTCAAACCAGGCCAGAGATGCCTTCAGAATTCTTAGAGTAAAAGTAGCTGAAATCAATTCCAAAATAGCAGAAACAATCGGAGGAATAAAGGTTATACAGCTTTTCAGAAAAGAAGGTGAAAATTATGAAAGTTTTGAAAAGCTCAATCATGAAAACTATATAGCAGGTATGAAACAAATACATGTTATGGCTGTTTTTATGCCGGTGATAGAGCTTCTTGGGTCAATTTCCGTTGCCCTTGTAATTTTTTACGGCGGAAGCAGCGTAATTTCCGAAAAAGTTACTTTAGGCGCACTTGTGGCTTTTATATCGTATATAAAAATGTTTTTCGGACCGATAAGAGATATCGCCGATAAATACAATATTCTTCAAAATGCAATGGCTTCGGCAGAAAGAATCTTTCTTATTCTCGACACTGAGAACGTCAGTGAGAACGGTTTAAATGACTATTATGAAAAAACTCATGATAACACTCTTATTGATAATAAAATAAATGGCAGGATAAACTCAATTGAATATAAAAATGTTTCATTCGGCTATGTTCCGGGTGAACAGGTGTTGAAAAACATATCTTTAAATATCAGAGCAGGTGAAAAAATAGCCGTTGTCGGACCCACAGGAACCGGGAAAACAACCTTTATTAATCTTCTGGCAAGATTTTATGAGCCTGATTCAGGAATTATCCTTGTAAACGGAACTGATATCAAAGAAATTTCCCCTGCTTTGCTCAGGTCAAAAATGGCGCTTGTTATGCAGGATTCTTTTTTGTTTTCCGGGACTGTGCGGGATAATATTGCAAGGGGTAAAAGCGGCATTACAGATAAAGAGATGGAGTATATTATTGATGCTTCAAATTGCAGAGCCCTTATAGAAAGACTGCCAGATGGCCTTGATACCGTACTTTCGGAAGGAGGAAAATCCATATCAAGCGGGGAGCGGCAGCTTATATCAATAGCAAGAGCATTGGCCCGTGATCCCGAAATAATCATGCTTGATGAGGCTACATCTTATGTTGATTCCGAAACTGAAAGCCGTATTGAAAAGGCAGTGGGAAACCTAATGGAAGGAAGAACCTCAATAGTAATCGCCCATCGCCTTTCAACAGCTCACAGGGCTGACCGGATTATCGTTTTGAAGAAGGGAATAATTGTCGAATCGGGTAGCCATGAAGAGCTGATGAGAATGAAAGGATTTTACTACAGGCTCAACAATATATAAGATTTATAAAAAGCTATTTTATGCTGTAAACGGCGGCCTGTCCTGAATCAAAAAGCAGTTTATTTATAGCCCTATATGAACAAATTAAATTATTAAATCTTTAAAAAAAAGCGATACTAAGCTGAATACCGGGTCATTGCCCGGGCAGATGGCTGAGTCCATAGCATCGTAAACCAATACCGGAAAACCGGATATTATTCCTGTATGCACCAGTCTGTTATTTTGCCGCCCGGGGATTTTATTAACGGTTATTCGCTTAACGCATCTTTTAATGCTTTTGCAGCAGAAAATTTTGCGGCTTTGCTTTTGTCAATTTTGATTTCTTCTCCTGTCTTCGGATTTCTTCCGGTTCTTGCCTTTCTCTCTTTTACTTTGAAAGTCCCGAATCCGGCCAGCTTGACTTCATCGCCATTTTTCAATGCAGCGGTCATGCTTGTAAAGATGCAATCAACAACAGCCTTTGCCTCTTTGGTGTTTGAAACAATTGCTGCAACTTCATTTACTAAATCAGTTTTATTCATATTTTCCTTTCTCCATATAAATAGTAAAAAGCTTATGTTAATATGAGCCAGTTTCAAAATGTCCCATTTAGGCCGATCTCTGCGTTGGGCTCAAATTTTAATCCTTGAAATACTAAATGTATTCCTGTGTTTAAAATTTTCGCCCGCCTTGACCTTGACCAAACTGAAACGTTTTGAAAGTGGCTCAATATGATTGAAAATAAAGCGATGAGATATGTAAATAACGCCCGTTTCTTTTCCATATATACTTTTTTAATTTCATAAGTCAATTAATTTGAGCAGCCCGATTCCTGACCGGTATGCAAATATTTTGTAATGACCATTCTTTTAGTATTTGTTATTAAGTTCATTAATATTGCCTGAAGTATCAACAAATACTACCAAAATTGGTATTTAAAAAATTGACACTACAGAAGATGTTTGATATGTTCTTAGCATTGTTAATAAATTGATAGAACTTGACTTCGGCCTTTACCATAAACGGCGGCAAATGATTTTTCCTGCTTTTTACTAAGCCGCCAATAATGAAAGAGAGAATATATTATATAATTTATTGATACATCCCAAGCGGTTGATTGATGCAGCTTAAATGATCTGAAGTAATATCTGAACTATTCAGGAGGAAGCATAATTTGTCCCGATTCAAAGAATCTACTTCAACCGAAAAACTGCTTGATTTGATCCGTAACAAAAAAATCGGTACTGTTGATCAGACTTCTCATGTGTTGTCTGATGTAAGCCCACAGAAAAAAGAAAGCAAAAGTGTTGTCTTTAATAATATTTTATCCGGAAAAGACACTGTAAGCATAGGCGTAGATATCGGGCATGAATGCCTAAGATTGGTCAAGACTGCAAGATCCTCTGATAAAAACCGTGTTTTTCTTGGCTATAAGATTATACCGTATACACACATAGCATCTAAAAAATCCCCTGAATTCGCTGATTTTATCAAATCCGAACTTTTAAAGTTTTTTGGTACCGACCGCAAGGTAAGCATATGGGCCAACATGTCGGCAGCACGCGTTAATGTACGCCATCTGAGAATTCCTAATGTACCAAAAAAACAAATTGAAAATGCCATCGCCTGGGCAATTAAAAGAGAAACTCCCTTTGATTATAAAGATACAACTCTGGATTTTGAGATTCTGGGAGAGATCAGTGAAGATAATATATCAAAATTATACGCTGTTGCCTATACGGCGCCTAAAGATGAAATCACCGAGATTAAAACATTATTTTCAAAAATTGACTTGCAGTTAAATGGAATATCCATCACTCCTTTTGCGCTCCAAAACATATTAAAAACTGTTCAGATTCCCGCTTTTGAAGGTACGGTTGCATGCTTGTTTATAGGCAATGATTTTTCACGCATTGATATTTATGCTCATGGCCAACTTGTTATGACAAGGGGCATCAGGGCCGGTACAAACAGTATGGTTGAAGCATTGATGGATGATATTTCAGAAGAGATGGATGACAGAGAAAGATTTAATAAAACAGAAGGCTCAAATGCAGCAGTACTTTCCAAAGAGATAAGAAAAGCATTATCAAGTCTTAGCCCCGACTCCGTTCCCCTGGAAGAAAATGATATCGGCTTTAATCTTACGGAAGAGGAAAAATTCAAGGCAATTGCACTTTCTTTGGAAAGGATTGTCAGACAGGTAGAAAGGACTTTTGAATATTATACTGCAAACCTCAAATATGAGAGGATTGAAAGAATTTATGTATCAACCGTAATGAACGTTTACATGCCCATAGTAAAATATGTCGGAGATCAACTTGGCATGGAAAGCGATATTCTTGATCCATTGAAATTTCAACTGCCGAATTTTAAAAGCCTTGCAGGAAATGCCTCGGTTTCGGACAGGGTAGCTCTTACTCCTGCCCTGGGGCTTGCTCTTTCGGATAATGATTACACTCCAAATCTGTTGTTTAGATATAAGGATAAGGAAAAGCTGGCCGGCACATTACGTATTACAAACGCCGTTTTTGCTTTATTAATGCTTATTGCCGTACCCTGTGGCGGGGTTTTCCTGTATCAGAATAGTACTATCAATAAAAATAAAGTAATAGTATCACAACTTGAAAAACAGATGCTTCAATATAAACCCTTTGTTGATAAGGGTTTGATATCAAATATAATTACAAGCTCAAAAGAAAAACAGCTCATAGCCGGAGAATATAGAAAGAAATACCTGCCAATGGCGGTTATCAGTGAATTAACCTCCCTGATTCCTGAAAATATACGGCTCATTAATCTTAAAGCTGATCTGGGAAGTCTTGAACCAGGCAAAGAACTTCTTAAAAATAATCATAACAATAAGCTAAGCAAAGAAAAAGCAGAAAAAAACCTGACTCTTGAAGGGCTTGTTCTGGGTGATGAATACACTCTTGAATCATCTTTGGCCGCCCTCATCATGAAACTGGATGAATCTCCAATGTTCGGGCAGATAAGCATTAAGCAAAACAGCATCAAACCACTTAAAGAAAATAAAGTTCTTCATTTTATGATAGAAATGGAAATAATGGACTATCAATAACGGGATAGAATTCATAAATGTACCAAATATTAAAAAATATGATGATTCCAAAGCGTACCCTGATCTATATGGCAGTATGCCTTTTTGGAATACTAATAACCGTATTTATAGGAATTATTCCAAATTGGTTTTCCAATATGAGACTTGATCGTAAAATATCTGAGTTGCAATTAAAGCTTGAGGAACAAAAACAAATTTATCCCGTATATGAATTATTGAAAAACAACGATCATCAAAAGTCTTCCATGGTATTGCCTTTTCCGGCAAAAAATGAACTATTGCGGGAATCTGTAGAATCATTTCCCGGCATCCTGAAAACTATTTCCAGAGAAGCAGGAATGGATGCGCTTTCAATATCACCGGATATTAATCTGCTTTCGTCCGGTTCAAAATTTCTTATTGTTGATGCTGTGATAAGAGGTGATTTTTTTGATTTTCGTAACTTGTTAATAGGCCTTGGCAAAGTGCCTTATTTAGACTCTGTGGAAGAGATACGGATTCAGCGGAAAAGGGATTTTATGGAATTTAAGCTTAAAATCCGGCTGGTTCTTGCTTAGAAACAGGAGGTTATAGGATTTATGGGAAATCTGACAAAACAGCAGATTATAATACTTTCCGTAACAGCTGTTGTAGCATTATACGGCGTTTATGATTTTTTTATAGCTCCACGGGCAAAATCCGTATCCTACAGCATGAAAAACGAATCTTCGGGACTGGAGACTTTTCTATCCGGTATAACGGCAACAATAACAAAAGGATCGGTAACTGCCGCCGATAATTATACAATAAAACGTGCTGAGACAAAATGGAAGCATGATCCGTTTTATGACCAGAAATCCTATTCGGATTGGATTAAGTCTGAAAAACATGAAACGGAAAGTGATTTACAATCAGAACCGAGCTTTAATTATTCCGGTTATATTAGTATGGGCAATAAAAAAATAGCCATTATTAACGGAATTGAATATGAACCCGGTGATAATCTGGAAATGGAAGGGTATGTTCTTGAAAAAATTTATCCGGATAAGGCTATAATTGTAAATAAAAAAACTCAGTCAGGTTTTGAAGTCTCTTTGCAGGATTAGTCTCATCAGGTAAAGGTTGGGGGTAACTTTGACTTATAAAAATAATTGGTTCATGGTTGTTGCTGCTATTCTTATGGTTACAATAACAGGTTGTGCCAAAGATGTGGCATTGCAAAAAGATCCCTTTTTTGAAAAGTGGGAAACCATGGCACAGACATCCAGAGGCCATTCTCCGGCTTCTGAACTAAAAGCCATAGAATCCACGGAAATGAAACCGGGAGATAAAACATATCCGGCTTCAGAGGTAATCGAACAATCTGATAAAAAAAGTCTTCCTGCGAATAAAATAAACCTGAAGATGCGTCAGGCCGATGTAAATGCGATTATTCGGGCTATGGCCAAGACCGAGGGTCTGAATATATTAATAAAGAATGAGATTAAAGGAGAAGTCACAATTGATTTTCATGAAGTCCCATGGGATCAGGCTTTTTTAAGCATCCTGCGTAACCAGGGTTTGGATTATGTGTGGGAAGGCGATGTTATCAGGGTTATGACAACAGAAGATCTGGAGCGGGACTTAAAGAGAAAAACCCAACAGATGGGCATCAGCCAGGTAGAGCCGTTTGTATCCAGAATAGTTGATATAAATTACGCTGATGCCAAGGGGCTTAAAGATAATCTTTTGGAATTTCTGACTAAAGATAAAGATGGGAAACCAAGAGGTTCGATCCGGCTTGATGAGCATAATAATGCTTTGATAATTCAGGCTATAAGAGAAGACATAATGAAAATTATGCCAATCATAGAAGAAATCGACAGGCCAACTCCGCAGATCCTGATTAAAGCAAATATAGTGGAAACAACACAGGATACTGCCCGTAATCTCGGTATTCAGTGGGGCGGCATGTACAATCCCCGCCTGGGTAATCACGACCTGTGGGTATCACCCGGCGGTTCAACGAATTCAACCACACCAACAAATCCGATATCGGGTAATTACACGCCTTCATACGGTTCCACCAGTCTGAGTTCTCAGGGATTTGGCATCAATTTCCCGGCGTCTATGTCGGATGCAGCGTCAGGCACTTTGGGCCTTATGTTCGGCACCATTGGTGGAAACATACTTGAAATGCAGTTAAGCGCTCTTCAGAACAATGGAAAATTAAACATTCTCTCCAGCCCGTCAATAACAACTTTGGACAACCAGACGGCTTATACGGAAAATGGGGAACGAATCCCATATGTTACTGAGGAAACAGGCACTACGGGTTCAATTACCAAATCGGTAAAATTTGAAGATGTTGTTCTTCGCCTGGAAATCAAGCCCCATGTGATTGACAGTAAAAATCTTAAAATGGAGGTTCTTGTAAAAAAGAATGAAGTGGACAACAGCAGAAACGTGTTGGGGAATCCATATATAATAAAAAAAGAAACAAAGACTACTCTGATTGTAAAAAACGGGGAAACCATTGTGATTTCAGGTCTGACCAAACAGAAAAAACAGGATTCCGAAAACAGCGTACCTGTATTAAGGGATATGCCGTTGTTTGGGCGGATGTTTAAGGGAACAGGCAAAAGCAAATCAATGGAAGAGGTCCTCATATTCATAACTCCGACAATACTGCCAGTAGAAACAGCTATTGCAGTTTCGGAAAACATAAAAAACTAACCCTTTCTATCAAAGAGACAATGGATTATTTCAGAATCTTAAATTTAAATAAGGAGCCTTTTTCAAACTCGCCTGAACCTGGATTCTTCTTTCAGTCCATGAAACATTTAGGCTGCCTGCAAAAGATGGAGCTGTCTGTGCGCCTTCGCAGGGGATTGAATGTGGTTATCGGCGATGTGGGTACAGGAAAAACCACACTGTGCAGGCAGCTTATATTAAAATTTTCCGGATCTGAGAATGACGGCAATGAAATTGAAACCCATCTTCTTATGGACCCCGGTTTTACAAATCCCATCGAATTTTTAACAGCAATAGCAATATCTTTCGGGATACCGGCATCTCAAAGTTTTGAAAGCCAATGGCAGTTTAAAGAAAATATTAAAAAATATCTTCTGCAAAAAGGTATTGATGAAGATAAAACTGTTGTTCTCATTATTGATGAAGGGCAAAAGCTGCCGGATTTTTGTATCGAAATACTTCGCGAATTTCTCAATTACGAAACAAATGAATTTAAACTGCTGCAGATTGTAATATTTGCACAAAGAGAATTCGAGCAGACTTTAAAAAATCATAACAATTTCGCTGACCGGGTTAATCTTTTTTACTATCTTAAACCGTTAAATTTCAGGGAAACTCTTGGCATGGTCAGATACCGTATTGCTAAAGCCGGCAATACGGGTAAATCGCCGTCATTATTTACCTATCCAGGTTTATGCGCCCTGTATTTTGCTACAAAAGGCTACCCGCGTAAGATTGTAACGCTGTGCCATCAGGTTATTCTTGCACTTATTATTCAAAACCGTTCAAAGGCAGGCTGGTTTGTCGTTCGTTCCTGCGTGAAAAGGGTTTCGGTAATACATAAAAAAGGTTTTGGATGGATTATGGCCGCAACTATCACAGCTTTATCTGTGGTTTTAATATCATCGGCTTTTTTTTTAGTTGAAACAGCCGATATAAAACCAGCGAAAACTATACAGGATATGGAGGCATATAGAAAAAAGATTCCGGCATCCAAACCTGTTGAACCCGGTTTGACTCAAAAGGATGCTTTACAGGAAACTGCAGCTCAGATTCCCGGTGAAACACCTGTGCAGGAAAAGATAATGCCGGATCTTATCGGAAAATTTACCATTAGAGATGGTGAAACTGCCTGGGGCATATTGAAAGACTTTTACGGAGATTTTGACAACGAACTTTTTAAGAAAGTTGTTCTCGCAAATCCGCATATTAAAAATCTCAACAAGATTACAACCGGGGAGGTTTTAAACCTTCCGGCCATTTCTGCGGAATCAAATCCCCTGCCTTTGGGAAAATACCTTGTCAGGGTTGCCGCTGATGAAAACATCCAAAAAATTTATGAGTTATACAACGAATATAAACAATTGCTGCCTTCTCTGGAATTTCTTCCTTACTGGAACAGAACCGAAGGTATGGTTTTTGCTATTTTTTTGAAAGACGGATATGAAAACACAGACTCAGCAAGGAGTATAATAGACAAATTGCCTCAGCCGCTTGCATTAAATGCAAGCATTTTGGGGAAATCAGATGATGAAACATTGTTTTTTGCCGATAAAAAAGACAGGAGATTCCGGACAAAGTGACCATAATTTCTAAGAAAAAATTAGGAGAGATTCTTCTGGAGGAAAAACTGATTACAGAAGAGCAGCTTAACAATGCTCTTGATGAGCAGAAAAACAATAAACTGAAATTGGGTCAGTTTCTTATCAGGCGCGGAATAATCAGTGAAGATCAGATGGTTGATCTTCTGGGCAGGCAGTTAAAGATAAGAAAATATCATCCGGATTTATATCCCTTTGACATTGAACTGTCTCAGCTTATTTCCATAGAACACGCTCAGAGATACCGGCTGGTGCCTTTAAATAAAAAAGGACGTCTTTTAACCGTTGCAATGCTTGATCCCATGGATATCAATGCTATGGATTTTATCGAGTCTACAACTGATTGTGAGGTTGAAGTAGTGATTTGCGCTGAGCGCGAATTTAATAATTTAATAAGCGGGCTTTATGGTATCCAATCCGGTATCAGCGGCATACTGGAAAATATAAATATTGAAACCAAGGTGGTTACCGAAAAAGAGGAAGAGGAAATTTCTCAGGATTTACAGCTGGCTTATCTTCAGGATATGGCCGGGGAGGCTCCTGTTATAAGAATTGTAAACTCCATTTTTGTGCAGGCAATCCGTGAAGGAGCCAGTGACATCCATATAAGTCCGCAGCAGGATAATATTCAGGTGCGTTTCCGCATAGACGGCAAGCTTCATGAAGTGCCGTCCCCTTCAAAATCAATGTTTTTACCTATTGCAGCCAGAATAAAGATACTTTCCAATGTGGATGTAACCGTCACCAGAGTTCCGCAGGACGGCCGTTTCACTCTCAGAATGGAAAATAAAGAAATTAATGTGCGCGCATCTTTCATACCTATAATTTATGGGGAAAATATAGTGCTGCGGCTTTTAGATACCAGTGCGGGCGTCTATTCTTTGGACCGACTTGGTATAAATAAAGATGATATTGAGAAAATCAGGGCTGTTATTTTAAAACCTTATGGTATGATCTTAAGCACCGGTCCTACCGGAAGCGGCAAGAGCACAAGCGTTTATGCTCTGCTTAATGAGCTCAACAGTCCTGACAGCAATATTATGACTCTTGAAGATCCGGTAGAGTACCGTATCCAGAATATAAGACAGGTTCAGCTGAACAGTAAGGCAGGAATGACATTTGCCAGCGGTCTCAGATCAATCCTGCGACAGGATCCTGATATAATCATGGTCGGAGAAATAAGGGATGCCGAAACAGCAGCGATCGCGGTGCAGGCCGCCCAGACAGGCCACAGGGTATTAAGCACGGTTCATACGAATAATTCCGTAGGAGCAATTACAAGATTTATTGATATGGGTATAGAACCGTTTCTTCTTTCTTCAACCCTTCTGATGTGTATTGCACAAAGGCTGGTCAGGACCGTTTGCCCTTATTGCAGGGAGTCATATAGTCCTCCGGAAAAGGTGCTTACAACCTGGGGCGTTAAAAACTGGAATTCGGCGAATTTTCAGCGCGGGAAGGGATGTAATCAGTGCCTGAATACAGGATACAAGGGAAGAACCGGCATATTTGAGGTTCTTATTTGCGATGAAATGGTGCGCGATATGATTATTAGGAAAAGTGCGGCACATGAAATTACACGTAAGTGTATAGAGGCAGGAACATTAAAAACTTTACAATATGACGCCGGCGAAAAGGCTCTTAAAGGAATAACGACTCTTGAAGAAGCCGGTTCGGCAGTAATTATGTGACAGGTAAAATAATAATGCCCAATTATTCCTATCAGGCTATAGATGCAAGGGGAGCTGTTGTAAGGGGTGATATAGAAGCAAACTCTTCCGATGAGGCGGCAGGTATGATAGCTGATAGAGGGTATGTTCCCTATGAATTAAAAGAAAAAAAAGCAAAGACAAGTGAATCAGGCCTGGCATTTAAAATCAACCGCAGTGTTAAACTCACTGATTTGATTATATTTACCAAGCAGTTTAGATCTTTATTTAAAGCCGGGGTTCCACTGGTAAAAACTTTCCAGGTGCTTGAAGCCCAAACCGAAAGCCAGGTTTTAAAAGATGCAATAATTTCGATTTCAAACAATATCAGGGAAGGTACATCTTTGTCTGTAGCCATGGGCAATCATCATAAAATATTTTCGCCTTTATATTGCAGTATGGTAAGGGCAGGAGAGATAAGCGGAACTCTGCCGGAAACACTTGAACGGCTTATTTACATGATTGAACATGAAGGAAAAATCAAGGCGGATATCAAATCAGCCTTACAGTATCCCATGATCGTTACTATAGCTCTGACCAGCGCTTTTTTTTTGCTGTTAACTGTTGTTGTTCCCAAATTTGCAGCAACATTCTCCAGGGCAGGAATTGATCTTCCGGTGCCTACCAAAATAGCTATTATGCTTCATCATTTTATATCAAACTACTGGTTTTTAATATTTGGCTTTGGTTTTGCGATCATATTTGCGCTCCGGATCTGGCTGAAAACGGAAAACGGGAAGTATATAAAAGATTCAATTATTTTAAGAATCCCTGTAATCGGACCGCTGTTCATAAAAGCTGCAATGTCACGATTTGCAAGTATATTCGGAATATTGCAGGCAAGTGGCGTACCGGTGATGAGCGCCATGAAGATTTTATCCGGAGTAATAGGCAATTCGGCCATTTCAAGGGAATTTGATCGTGTTCGCGAACATATGCGGGAAGGGCAGGGGATTGCAGTTACTCTGGAGTCAGCAAAATATTTTACACCAATGGTTATTAATATGGTTGCCATTGGTGAGGAGACAGGAAATATCGAAGAGATGCTTCATGAGGTATCTATCCATTATGATGAGGAAGTTTCTTATGCCGTTAACGGGCTTTCCGAAATTATAGGACCTGTTCTGGTTGTGGGTCTTGCGGCTGTTGTAGGATTTTTTGCCCTTGCTATATTTCTGCCCATGTGGGATATGACCAAGATGGTAAACAATTGATATGAAAAAGAAATACTTTCAGGTAAGTCTGTATATACTGGTGCCGTTCATACTAAGCGGACTTTCGCTACTGTGGGTAATTTTAACCGGTCGCATTGCATATGAACAAGGTGCAAAGGTTTCGGATACTTCATTATTTATATACTGGGAGATGCTTGTCTTTACAATCAGCTTTATGATCAGTTTGTTCATTATCTGGCTTTTATTAAGACCCGTAACCAATTTTATAAAAAAAGCGGAAAAACTTCCCGTTTTCCCCAAATCTCCCAAAAAGAGTGACAACGATACAAAAGATACTTTGGAACATTTTACCCAGGTATTTGACCAGATTGCAAATATTTTAAGCAAAGTTGAAGCTGAAGAAATGTTTCCCAAAATTATAGGCCAGAGCAAAGTTATGAGAGGGGTTTTTACGCAGCTTTTAAAGGTTGCGCCTACTGATACTACGGTTCTGATTTTAGGTGAAAGCGGTACCGGGAAGGAACTTTTAGCTGAAAGCATATTTGACCACAGTCTGCGCAGAAACGGGCCGTTTGTAAAAATCAATTGCGTGGCAATACCTGAAAATTTGCTTGAAAGTGAGCTTTTCGGCTATGAAAAAGGTGCATTTACCGGTGCAACATCCCGGAAAATCGGAAAATTTGAAATAGCTGACGGTGGCACAATTTTTCTTGATGAAATCGGAGATATGCCTCTTTCCACTCAGGCGAAGATATTACGTATATTGCAGGAAAAAGAATTGCAGAGAGTCGGAAGCTCCAAAACGATCAAAGTTGACATCCGGTTCATAGCTGCTACGAATAAAGATCTTCCTGAAATGGTAAAGCAGGGACTTTTCAGAGAAGACCTGTATTACCGGATTAACGTTTTTTTCATACAGCTTCCGCCATTAAGAGAAAGAAAAGAAGATATACCTTATCTTGCAGAAAAGTTTCTTAAACAAAATTTCAAATCGGTAACTCTTTCGGAAAGGGCTCTTCAGATCATAACAGCTTATAACTGGCCCGGTAATATAAGAGAGTTGAAAAATACTTTGGAAAGAGCGGATGTATTAACGGAAACGGACGTAATTGAGCCGATGCATCTTCCTTCACACATCACAAAAGATATCAGTGCCAGCAAAATAATAAATGAACTGCCGGATAATATTTCTATAGATGATCGCCTTTGCGAAATCGAAAAGGGATTAATCATTGAAGCCATAAACCGTACGGGAGGTGTTCAGGTAAAAGCTGCACAGCTTCTTGGTATCAACCAAAGAAGCCTGTGGCATCGTATAAAAAAGTACGAAATCGATGTGGCTGCCTTAAAACAATCTACAAAAAATGTAGATTAAGCATCATTTCGTGCAATATAATTGCCATTAAACCTGGATTTCGTTGATTTTGCATTCAAAGTTGCAGGGGGGTCCGGTTTATTTAATTGCTATTAAATATAAATAATATAGGTTAGTTATGCGTTATATTATATATGTGTACCGAACCTTTACCTCCTGACAAATGGTATTTTGTTGGTAATCAGTACTTATTTGGCATGACATATGCTTAATGAATCAATCAGGGAACAAAAAACTTGTACAAATTTATTTACGGAAGGAGCAATCAAATGGTGGAGGTTAATATGAAGGCAAAAAATAAAATTACAAACATGATAAAAAATGAGGAAGGTTTTACTCTGATTGAAATAATAGCCGTTCTCGTTATTCTGGGCATTCTGGCCGCAGTTGCAATTCCTAAATATCTGGATATGAGAACGGATGCTATTAAAAAAGCAGCAGCTGCCGCTGCCAGCGAGTTAAACGCCCGTGAAAGGCTTGCATTGGCGAACTGGAAGTTAAAAGGTTGTGCTGGCGTCTATCCAGTCTTGAACAAAATTGATGAAAAATGTACAGGTACAGGAGCTGCAACAGACCCTCTTGTCGATGGACCTTCAAGTGATCTGGGCCCGGACTGGCCTGGTTCCGCAGCGCTTACAGTATCAGGAGGAAATTTGTCTTTTCAAGGCAAAATAGTGACTTTAGAAAGAAAGAAAGCCGTTGATACTGATGAAAACGAAGCCTATTACTGGACGGTAACAACCGTAAACTGATCAGTTGGCAGCTAATTTTTATATTAACCTCTATCCCGGAAGGTAATGTTGCTAAACTAAGGCTTTGTTATAAATATTTATGGCTAATGTATGGAATCTGAAATTAATAATTTATTATTTTTTTTACAGTATTTATAAAATGAAACTGTAAAAAAAGCTTAAAAGTGAATCGTGTATCTGAGCGGATTTAGTCAAAAGATCACGATTCACGAATGAAGCAGGAGGGTTTTTATAAAGACGAAAAATCAGGTCGTATGATTAAATTCAGCTTTAATAAAAATGGTTTTACGATAATTGAATTGGTAGTCGTATTGATTCTTCTTTCCATTTTTACCCCCGTTGTTATGAGCAGATTCATTTTACATGATAGACGACAAAGAAAACCTTAATTTAAATCATATATTTCAATATATCAGTTGGATACATATATTAATCATAATTTATGGATTTAGAATCCGGATATTTTGACAAATTTATGGAATTGATGTATATGACAAACATGATTAAACGGAAATATGATATTGTCGACTTTATCAAACCCCAAAAGGTTCTGGTGATCTTTGGCCCCAGGCGAGTGGGCAAAACCACCTTGCTCAATGATTTCCTGTCCCGCACTACGCTGAAATTCAAGCTGGATTCCGGCGATAATATTCAAATCCAGCAGGTTTTGAGTTCTCAGGACTTCAGGCAGATTCTTGACTATGCAGCCGGTTACGAACTTATTGCCATAGATGAAGCACAACAGATCCCAAATATAGGGATGGGGTTAAAGATTTTAGTCGATCAAATGCCGAATTTAATCGTTATTGCAACCGGATCTTCTGCTTTTGATCTGTCCGGTGCTATCGGTGAGCCGTTGACCGGTAGAAAAACCACAGTTGTCTTATATCCCTTAGCTCAATTGGAATTGCTTAACCTTTACAACTCCTTTGAGCTTAGAGCTAAACTGGAAGATTTCCTGATTTATGGTTCTTATCCGGAGATTGTGACCGCAAATACCAGCCGGGACAAAATCGCCCTTCTGGAAGAGGTTGTAAATTCCTATCTGCTAAAAGATGTTCTTAAACTTGACAGGATCAAAGGAGCTAAGCTGCTCCTGGACCTCCTGAAACTGCTCGCCTTTCAGATCGGCTCTCAGGTTTCATTGAATGAGCTGGCCACACAGCTTCGGATTGATGTAAAGACAGTCGGGCGCTACCTGGATATTTTTGAAAAAGCTTTTGTTATCAAAAGGATTGGTGGATTTAGCCGAAATCTTCGCTCGGAAGTTGTTAGCAAAGCTAAATATTATTTTCTTGATAACGGGATTCGCAATGCCGTTATTTCCCAATTTAATTCCATAGATAACCGAAATGATATTGGCCAGTTATGGGAAAATTTTCTTGTAACGGAACGATTAAAAAAATGCACTTATCAGGCTCTGTACGGCACCTTTTATTTCTGGAGGACTTACGCCGGTCAGGAATTAGACTGGGTTGAAGAGCGGGAAGGCCGCCTTTTGGGCTATGAGTTCAAGTGGTCGGGAAAAAAGAGAAGGAAGCAGCCCAAAGATTGGCTCAAGGCTTATGGTAACGCTGAGTTTCAGATGGTCAACCGGAAAAACTACATGGAATTCATTTTATAGAGATCTGAGGAATCCGGAACACGAGGAATATCTAATATAACTGTTTGTGAAGTTTGATTATTTATTTGGAAGTTTGATATTATCTGATCATGAAACGAAACGGTAAAACACACATAAATCAACAGGGTTTTACGATAATTGAATTGGTAGTCGTATTGATTCTTCTTTCCATTTTTGCCCCCGTTGTTATGAGCAGATTCGGAAACAATGATGCAGAATTAATCACTCAAACCGACACTTTAAAATCATATCTTCGCTATGCTCAGATCAAGGCAATGAACGATACCGTGCCATGGGGAATTAATCTTACAGGCAATACTGTTTATACTCTTTATAAAAAAGGGATTAAAGCTACAAACCCGCCATATTATCTTCCCGGTGAAAGCAATAAAAATCCTGCCGGTGATCCATTAATTCATACACTTACAAATAATATAACGCTTAAAACCGGTGTTGGCACCACAATAGCTTTCAACGAATGGGGAGTGCCTGTGGATGGTTCCGGCGCTCCTGTAATTTCAAATATCACAATCGAACTATCGGATGGCGCACAAACCAGAAGTATAACTGTCACAAAAAACACTGGATTTTTATTCCATGACTTTTAATAAATCCCATGCCCGATCCGGGTTTACCCTTATTGAAATCATAGTTACTGTTGTTATGGTAGCAATATTCGGCTCTCTGATAATTACTTTGTTTTCCGATTCATTTATCAAGAGCAGTGACCCGATGAAACGATTGCTTAAATCATCGGATTTAAGTAGAATAATGGCTAAAATTACAGCAGATTATAACCCATATCCAAAATGGAAAGCCTCGACGGATTATGCTGCCGGAAATAAGATAATGCCGGTGGAAATGAACGGAAGGTTCTATATCTGCACATCAGCAGGAAAAAGCGGTGCATCAGAACCATTATGGCACGATTATGGCGAGACATATGATGGGAATGCAAGATGGAAAGCAGGTATCTGGACTGCAACATCATATGCAACAGGAGGTGTCGTTATTCCTGTGAATCCTAATGGACATTTTTACCGCTGTATAAAAGTTGGAGGGTGTTCAACAGAACCGGACTGGAGTTCTACAGTATACGATGGTTCAACAGAATGGATTCGTCTTCTTGGATATTTAAACCTTAAGATCGGGCCTGCAGGAACTGCACAGGACAACACATATGACAAATATTATGTAGTTATGAACAGATTTGTCAAATTCGATTCTAATAATTTAATTCAGCCTATTGTAAGCGGTGATCGAGAAAATATGCTCCAGATTAAAATAAAAAATGATGAAGGTGAAACGCTTTCTGCGCTTTTTACCGCCAAAGAGGAATGAATCGTTTGATTGATAGGACAGCAATTAATAATCGGGGATTTACGCTTATTGAAATAATAACTTCAATAGCAGTTGTTGCAATAATTGCTGTTGTTGCAGGAATGGGAATTGCTGAAATAGCAAAAGGTTATATCTTATCAAAAAAGAATGCACAGACAGCCCAACATGCTCAGATTGCCATAGCGAGACTGAAAAAGGAATTTTCCTCACTCCGGTCTATCAAGTGCGGAAGCGATAAAAGCATTACTTACACAATCAAGAGAAATTCATCAGTACCGGAAGATATTACTACGATTTACTGGTCTGCTGCTGATAATTCTTTGTATTTAAATTCAAATTCTAACTGTCTTGACTGTTCGGTTTCATGCACGGGCGGTGATATACTTACCGGTAATGTAAGCACATTTGGATTGACCTATTGCACAAGTTCAGATGATATCAACAATTGTTCAACCACCTTTCCAAACGGTCCTGACTATACACCTGCAACAGTTTTGCTCATTAAATTTACATTGAAATTAAAGGGCTTTGAAGACACAGAGATATCTGTGGCAAATCCTGATATCGTAATTCTGAACAGGGAGACCGGGCAGTAGTTATGTTTAAATTTAATAAAAATGGAACAGCCCTTTTATTTGTGATTGTCGGGATTACCATGGCTGCTGCAATAGGGTTTGGGATGTTTTATATGACATCCACCTCAACATTGGGGCAGGCAAGCGGAAGCGGTATGAATCGCGCCTATTACCTTGCAATGGCGGGCAAAGATTATGCTCTATCTAACTGGCAGCCAAACAGCGGTGATTTTATTATATCCAATACGGAGTTATTTAACCTAACCCGGACAAGCCGGAACCAAGAATTTTTAGTTAAACCATGCTAAAATGAGTGTAACATTTTTAGCATGGAGGTTTAGTATGTTGATTACCGAACGATATAAAGAGCAAATCACGGGTGTTCTTTCATGTTACG
>NZ_JBAMMY010000185.1:0-79669 GCF_051233685.1 Desulfobacterium sp. N47 | reverse complement strand
ACTTTCAAAACGTTTCAGTTTGGTCAAGGTCAAGGCGGGCGAAAATTTTAACCACAGGAATACATTTAGTATTTCGAGGATTAAAATTTGAGCCCAACGCAGAGATCGGCCTAAATGGGACGTTTTGAAACTGGCTCTATTTTTTTAATAATTCATTTGCCGCTTCAATTGCAAAATAGGTAAGTATCATATCAGCGCCTGCTCTTTTAATGGAAGTTAAGGTCTCCATCATGACTTTTTTCCCGTCTATCCAGCCCATTTTTTCTGCTGCTTTTATCATGGAATATTCACCGCTGACATTATATGCTGCAATTGGAAGATCTATTTCCTGCCTGACCCGGTATATAATGTCAAGGTAGGGCAAGGCCGGTTTTATCATAATTATATCGGCCCCCTCTTCAATATCCATTGTAACTTCGCGGATGGCTTCAAGCCCGTTTGCAGGATCCATCTGGTAGGATCTTCGATCTCCGAATTTTGGTGCGGAATCGGCAGCGCTTCTGAAAGGGCCGTAATACGCCGAGCAGTATTTAGCCGAATACGACATTATAGGGATATGACTGAAACCGTTTTCATCGAGTGTATCGCGGATTTCGGCTACCCTTCCGTCCATCATATCCGAAGGCGCCACCATATCGGCGCCTGCTTTTGCATGTGACAAGGCGGTTTTGGCAAGAAGTTCAAGCGTTGCATCATTGTCTACAGTATTTCCGTTTACAATTCCGCAATGGCCATGATCCGTATACTGACAAAGGCATACATCGGTAATCACAGCAAGTTCGGGAAGCTTGTTTTTTATGGTTTTGACTGCCTTTTGAACAATTCCGTCTTTTGAATATGCACCGGTTCCAAGAAGGTCTTTCTTATCCGGTATCCCGAAAAGCATTATTGCCGGTATACCCAGATCATAGGCTTGTCTGCATATTTCCACCAGATTTTCAATTGAAAAGTGAAAATGCCCCGGCATTGACTGTATGGGTGTTTTAACTCCTTTGCCGCCTATAGCAAAAAGAGGAAGAATAAAGTCATTTACGCCAAGCTCGGTTTCGCGTATCAATCTACGGAAAGCTTCTTTTTGTCTTAAACGCCTCGGCCTGTAATCCGGAAACAGCATACAAATACTCCTTGTTTTCAGTTTTCACTTCAAATATCAAACAACACACCGGACAAAGATTTGTGCTGTTCGAAATTCGCCATTCGCTATATTATGATATTTCCTGATCGGTCAGATAACATGCCGGATCAGGCGCCCAGACATCGCCGGTTATGGCTTCAGCGCGGACCCTGAAATTTCCGGCACATATATCAAGCCACCTGCATGTGGCGCATCTCCCTTTTACATGATTTTTCTTCTCTTTAAGCTTTTTTAACAAAGGATCGGATAAATCCGTCCATATTTGCGAAAACGGCCTTTCCTTTATATTCCCAAAGCTGTGGTGACGCCAGAACTGGTCTGCATAAACCTCGCCATTCCAGCTTACGCACCCGATGCCTCTTCCCGAGTTGTTCCCTTCATTCATCCTGAGGAGTTCAAGAACCTCTTTTGCTCTTTCAGGATTTTCTTTTAAAAGCCTTAAATAAATATAGGGGCCGTCCGAATGGTTATCAACAGTAAGTACTTCTTTTTGCTTTCCCTTGTCAAAAAGCTTTTGGGTAAGATCAATTATTGTATCAACCGCCGATCTTGTTTGGCTGTGGGAAAGATCTTCTTCTACAAGCTTTGATCCCCGGCCTGCATAGACAAGATGATAAAAACACACGCGCGGGATTTCCATCTCTTCAAGCAGGTTGAATATTTTCGGTATTTCATAGAAATTATATTTGTTGATTGTAAATCGCAATCCGACTTTTATCCCGGCATCCATGCAATTTCTAATGCCTTCCAGAGCCTGCTTATAAGCGCCTTTTACTCCCCTGAAGCGATCATTTATCTCTTCCATGCCATCAAGACTTATTCCGACATATGAAAGGCCTACTTCTTTTAATATTTTCGCAGTTTGTTCGGAAATCAGCGTTCCATTGGTTGATATTACCGCTCTCATTCCTTTTTCGACCGCATAACCGGCAAGTTCGGGAAGATCCTTTCGCATCAAAGGCTCGCCGCCTGAAAACAGGATTACCGGCACTTGAAACTGAGAAAGGTCATCAATAAGTTTAATTCCGTCTGCGGTTGAAAGCTCATCATCAACAGGTCTGCTTTTCGCATGTGCATAGCAGTGAATGCATTTTAGATTACATTGTCTTGTAACATTCCAGACAACAACAGGTTTCTTATCGGATGAAAACTGTAAAAGATGTGATGGAAGCTGCGAAGAACTGCGATTGTAGCGAAGAGTATCCGACGGTTCTACTGTACCGCAATACAATTTGGATATTCCAATCATTTTATTAGTTAACCCTTTTCCGGTTGTTTTTCGGTTTCACCAAGTCCGTTTTTTAAAATATCGCTGATATAAGCATCAGGATCAATAAGGGCCTGGCGTGTTATAAAGAAACGGTTTTTCCCCGTTTTTTCTTTTATAAGTTTCAAGCCGTATTCAAAATTTATACTTATCTTATTATAAATATCTTCCGGCTTAACAGAAGAGTTAACAACCTGTTCCAGGGTAAAATCAATTGCATCATCTTCAATGACTATGTTTGTATCATGATTTTTGAAAAATTTTAATTCGAAATTTTTCATTTCATCACATAATGTTTTTATCTTCCGGATTATAACGCCGACATCCATAATGTGAGAGGAATAATAATCGGATATCAGATTTATGCGCGATTGAGTAAGTGTAAGATTATATCTTTGTGAAAGAGAGTTGCTATTTGCAATCAGATAATTTCTGATAAATACTTTTTCCTGCTCGACAAACCTGTCAAAATCGTCTGTGTATTGCTTTTCCTGTTTTTCATTATGGGCCGATATCATGTTTTCAAGATAGGTTTTCGGGTTTTCAATGGCATCTGCCGTAACGGGAAATTTTTTAATTTTTGTCGATGGAAGATATCTTTCGAATATAATAAGCGCTTTTTCTATAGCGCTTACCAGCCCTCTGGCGCCGATATTTTCATCGAAAGCGCGATTTGCAAGAATCCGCAGTGCTTTTTCTTCAAATTTGATGTCTATTCCATAGGCCGCAAA
Organism: Desulfobacterium sp. N47; assembly: GCF_051233685.1. Lineage (NCBI taxonomy): Bacteria > Pseudomonadati > Thermodesulfobacteriota > Desulfobacteria > Desulfobacterales > Desulfobacteriaceae > Desulfobacterium > Desulfobacterium sp. N47. Next base: position 76,536 of record NZ_JBAMMY010000185.1, on the reverse strand, counting down.
ATCCAGCTTTTTCCCAAGGATAATTGGATTATTCGGATTGCTTAATATTTCAAAAAGATCATTATTATCTAAATCTTCCAATACGGCTCTCACGGGCAGGCGGCCTACAAACTCGGATTCAAAACCAAACTCAATAAGATCTTCGGATTTTACATGCTTTAGCACATTGGCATAGCTTCTTGTTTTAGGGGTAGTTGACCCAAAACCTATGGTATTGTTGGCAATGCGTTTTTGAATTATCTTGGCAAGATCAAAAAAAGCTCCGCTTACTATAAAAAGAATATTCTTTGTATTTACGACCCGCCTGTTTTTTTTGCCTGTTCTGCGGAAGCGTTCGATTTCCTGCATCATTGAAATCGGATCATGGGGCACCTTCATATCCACTTCCGTCTCTTCAAGCGGTTTTAAGAGGGCGCGCTGAACACCTGTTCGGGAAACATCGGCTCCGATTAAATTATGGCTTGACGCAATTTTATCTATTTCATCTATATATACGATTCCGTACTGGGCAAGTTCAATATTATCGTCGGCTTCTCTTACAAGATCTCTGACAAGATCTTCAACATCTCCGCCTACATAACCAGTTTCACTGAATTTTGTGGCATCGCCTTTTACAAAAGGAACTCCTATCTTTTTTGCTATTAATTTTATCATGTAGGTTTTGCCTACACCTGTAGGGCCAAGCATCAGAACATTGTTTTTAACACCGCAAAACATGTCATCTGCAAGATCGGGGTATGAATTGAAAGTTTTGATCCTGTTATAATGTGTGCATATTTTTGTGGCAAGAACAGCCTTTGCATTGTCCTGCCTGATTATATACTGGTCGAGATAAGATATAAGACTTTCCGGTTTCAGATCAAAATTTAATTTCTTATCGTTCTTACCCAAACAACCTGTTCGTTCGGTCTCCTCCTCCTGGCTCAAAGGTACGGTGGAAGCAAGTCTGACCGTTCCGCCAAACTTTTTTGAAAGAAAGCTGCCGATCTCTTTTTCAATTTCTTCAATATTAGGTATTTTTTCGTTTATCGTTTTCATAATTTCGAATATAATCACCAACAAATTAAAAAGCAAGCAGATGACCAGATAGGCCGGCAAAAAGTCCATCAGAACCAACAAAACTCATTTCAACCGGAATCTATATCTGATACAGTTTTGTTTATAATAGCATATTATTGGATTTTTTATAAATATTAAAACAAGATGGAACCGCTGTTTTAAATATTATCAACAATTACTTTATATTATAATCATAAAAGTTTCCGAATATATTTTATATGTTTATTCCAACAACAAAAGAAGAAGTTAAAAAACTGGGGTGGGATTCGCTGGATGTCATTCTTGTTACAGGAGACAGCTATATAGACAGCCCTTTTGTCGGAGTGTCATTAATCGGAAAATTGCTGATTAAAGAAGGCTTTCGCGTCGGAATCATTGCTCAGCCTGATATAAATTCAAAAACGGATATAAGCCGCCTGGGCGAACCCGGGCTTTTCTGGGGCATTACAGGCGGATGCATAGACTCAATGGTTGCAAACTACACTGCCTCGAAAAAAAGAAGAAAAAAAGATGATTATACAGCCGGCGGAAATAATACACGTCGCCCGGATCGCGCTGTTATTGTCTATTCAAATCTTGTAAGACAATATTTCAAAAAAACAAGACCCATAGTTCTTGGCGGAATAGAAGCCAGCTTAAGACGGATACCGCACTATGATTTCTGGTCAAACCGTTTGCGTAAATCTATAATATTTGATGCAAAAGCCGATTATATTGTTTACGGTATGGGAGAAAAAACCACAGTCGAGCTGGCAAACCGGCTAAGGGATGGCAGCGATGCAAAAGATATTCCGGGCATTTGCTATATATCAAACAAGCCACGCGAAGGCTATATTGAACTTTGTTCATTTAATGATTTGCTTGTCGATAAAAACGCATTCGTTGATATGTTTAATGTTTTTTACCGAAACAATGATCCTTTAAAAGCAAAAGGCATGTATCAGAAGCATGATTTAAGGTATCTTGTTCATAATCCTCCGGCTCCATACCTTTTATCTAAAGAGCTTGATGCTGTTTATGATTTGAATTTTGAAAGAGATTTGCATCCATATCATAAAAAGTTCGGGCAGGTGAGGGCTCTTGATACAATTAAATTTTCAATTCCGACTCACAGAGGTTGCTATGGTGAGTGTAATTTTTGCGCTATTTCGATGCATGAAGGAACAACAGTAAGCTGGAGAAGTGAAAAATCAATAATCAGGGAGGCAAAACTTTTGGCGGCGCATCCTGATTTTAAGGGATATATTCTTGATGTTGGCGGGCCAACGGCAAACATGTACGGATTTGAATGTGAAAAAAAGCTTTCAGGCGGAAGCTGTACAGATAAACGATGCATACACCCAAAAATCTGTTCAATGTTAAAACCCGATCACCAAAAGCAGATAAAACTGCTTAAAAGTTTAAGAAAAATAAACGGCATCAAAAAAATATTTATATCATCAGGCATAAGATATGATCTTCTGCTTGGCGACAAAATAAATGGTGAAAAGTATTTAAAAGAGATAATACTGCATCATATATCAGGCCAGCTTAAAATTGCCCCCGAGCATACCGAAGAAAAAATTTTAAAGCTGATGGGAAAGCCGGGAACAAATTCACTTCTTGAGTTTGTTGACAAGTTTTATAAGCACACAAAAGAAGCAGGAAAAGAGCAGTATCTTACATACTATTTCATGGTGTCGCATCCCGGATGCAATGAAGATGAAATAAAAAAAATGAAGTCGTTTATATCAAACAGGTTAAAAATTAATACCGAACAGGTACAGATTTTTACCCCGACACCTTCAACTTATTCGACTTTAATGTATTATACGCAAGTTAATCCTTTTAATAAAAATAAGATCTATGTTGAAAAAGACATCCCGAAAAAAGAAAAGCTTAAGCAAATTATTACATCAAAAAGAAACGTAACGCATAAAAATAAATAAAGTTCTTCTTCCAATCAGCTGTTAGAACGGAAAAAAGAATTAGGAAAAACTTGTATTGACCGTTGGTTATTTTATTCATATAAAATATTGAAAATAAGGAAAGGAACTATGGGAATACATTCACATAATTTTGTCGAAACATACGCAGGCCTTGTTGGTTTTGGCATGGACAGGGAAACTGATGAATATACTATTCAGTATTATCTCCAAAAATTTTCAGATGATAAACTGATGGAAAAATTAATCGGCAGGCTTTCCGATGAAGAACTTTCAGAGATTTTTTCTATGATAACAAAAATTATGAAAAAGCATTTAAGCGAAGCCGAGTATCATCAGCTTTTTCTAAAAGATTGAGTATGAAGGACTCATAAGAAATCCGTCATACCATAACAACCTAAAGGATAATTTATGCTAACGGAAAAACAACTAGTAAACTATGCTGATGTGCTTATATGGGGACTTAAGACCGCCAGATCAGGAAAATATAAAAAAGGCGACATTGTTTTAATCAGATTTAATCTGCCTGCTTTAAGGCTTGCTGAAATCCTGAATGAAAAACTGCTTAAAATTGGAATTAATCCGGTTTTAAGAATTGGCGTAACTCCGGTTATGGAAAGAAATTTTTTCGATATTGCAGACAGCAAACAGCTTATATTCACAGCTCCGGGCGAAGAAGAACTTTACAAAAATATAAATGGAAGTATTTTTCTCCATGCGCCGGAATCCATTACTCACCTTCGCGGAGTTGATCCGAAAAAAATCGGCAAGGCAACAGTTGCAAGAAAGCATTTAAAGGATATACTTGATAAAAGAGAAGAGGAAGGCATTTTCGGCTGGACTTTGTGCATGCTTCCGACTGAAGAACTGGCAAAGCATGCCAGGCTGAGCATAAAGCAATATACAGATGAAATTGCCGCCGCATGTTTTCTTAATAAAAAATCGCCAGTTGAGGAATGGCAGAAAGTATACCAGGATGCAGCCCGTATAAAAAAATGGCTTAACAGCATGAGTGTAAAAACATTTCATATTGAATCTGAAAATACCGACCTTGAAATCACGCCCGGTGATCAGAGAAAATGGATAGGTATATCCGGCCATAATATCCCAAGCTTTGAACTGTTTTTATCTCCTGACTGGAGAAATACAAAAGGTGTATATTTTGCCAATCAGCCTTCATACCGGAGCGGCAATTATGTTGAAAATGTACGGCTTGAGTTTAAAAAAGGCGAGGCAGTAAAAATTGAGGCTGAGACAGGAGAAGAATTTGTAAAAAATCAGCTTGCCATGGATAAGGGAGCCAACAAGATAGGAGAGTTTTCTTTAACGGATAAAAGATTTTCAAAAATAAAAAAGTTTATGGCAAATACTCTTTTTGATGAAAACTACGGCGGAAGCTTTGGCAACTGTCATATCGCCTTAGGTTCATCCTATTCGGATACATTTTCCGGAAATCCTAAAAATCTTACAAAGGAAATCAAGAAAAATCTCGGATTCAACGATTCTGCTCTGCACTGGGATTTGGTTAATACCGAGAAAAAAAGAGTTACAGCCAATCTGGAATCAGGGAAAACCGTTACCATTTATGAAAACGGAAAGTTCCCGATTTGATAAACCTGAAACAGGAATTTTTATGAAAATTACTGAACTTAAAACAAACCAAATCGTTACAGGACCTTTTTTCCCGGAGCCGGTAAAGATCACCATATTTGTTCAAATGGGCACCTGCGTCCAATTTCATTGTGAAGGGATAAACTCAGGTTTACTTTATAAGCCCTATCTCAATGTGGATCAAATTACGGATATTGAAATATATACCGGATAAGAACCGGTTCTATTCAAATTAAATAAGATACTTGTATCTTTAACTTATTTATTGTAAAATAAACCAAATTATATTGAAGAGGAGCGAGCTGTGACTTTATCTGCAGACGAATTAGCAACAAGGGCCATGGCTTTGTCCGGCGAAGCAAGGGCTCTTCTGGCCGAAAAACTTATCGAAAGTCTTGACCAAGAATCAATTAGTGCAATTTGGCTGACCGAGGCAAAAAAACGTCGCGACGAGGTTAGAAGCGGTAAAGTCAAAGCGATACCGGGAATTGAGGTGATGCAAAACGTCCGAAAGCTTTTTGATTGCAAATGACCTATTCATTCCATCCACTTTTTTCAAATCATGGCCAAACAAGCTTCAGACAATCAGACGCATATAGATTTACTCTCGATTCTTGAAAGGAGTGATAAAGATGGCAACAAAGGAAAAGAAGGACAATAAGGAAACATCGCGCAGAAAGTTTTTGAAAAATGCCGGACTTCTGGCCGGCGGTATAGCAGGAAGTATGGGCATGGTCAATCTTGCCGGTGCTGCCTCAGGCTCCAAAGACACTAAAACGGAAATTCCGGTTCAGGGAAAGACTGTTGCTGTGCCCGAGCCGGTTTACGAAGTATATGATACGGACATACTTATCCTTGGAGGCGGTTTTGCCGCCGTATCGGCTGCCATGGAGGCATTTGGTCAGGGCGTAAATCTGCTTATGGTAGACAAGGGGCCATTCGGATTCAGCGGCGCTGATGATGTCGACTATACTTATATATGCGACAAGAATGGTGACTTTTGGATGAAAAATATCCCCAGAGAGGAAATGAACAGGGGATTATTTTCGCGTGAGGTTGCCAGAAAAATCCTTGAAGGAAAAGGCGGTCCTCACGGTGGAGTTTAATTGATTGCCGTTCGGATGCCAAAATTGCAGGCTTAAGAGACCTGTACAAACGCAATATAAAACCTTACAAGGACTTGTTCGGATTTGACATCAGAAAAAATCTTCTTGAAGTAGCTCCCGAATGGTACGAATCCAATGGACATCCGGTTGTTGATGAAAATCTTGCAACCGAGATACCCGGTCTTTTCTGCCCCTCAGGTGGCGGCACAAGAGGCGCAAGAACCGGCAGTATTGATATGAGCAGGTGCGCAGGATCTCTTTCAGGACTTAAGGCCGTTGAATACGCAAATAAAGTACAGATAAAAAAAATAGACTGGCAACCTGTAAATAAGGAATTTGCGCGAATCCATGGAATCCTTAACAGAAAGGTTAATAAACCGATTCGTCCTCATACGGTAAGACATGCTATTCAAAAGGCTTCTTTTAATGCTTTGGGACCTATACGGGACAGAGCCAACCTCGAATCATCAATAAATGAACTGGTCCGGATCAGGAAAGAAGACCTTCCCGGAATGATAGTTTCTGCAAAGACAAAAATTTTTAATACGGAATGGAAAGAAGCCATTGAAAATTATAATATGATCGATATGGTAGAAGCCATGTGCCGGGCGGCATTGATGAGAACGGAGACAAGAGGGCCGCATTACCGGTCGGATTTTGAAAAAAGGGATAATGAAAACTGGCTGTGCAACATTTCCGTCAAACTGGTAAACGGGAACATGCAGCTTGAGAAAAAACCTATCGTATGTCTGGACTATACACCGGAGCAGGTAAAAAACTTTATAGACAACAAATTTGCTCTGTAAAGGAGACTAAGCGATGCCAAATAAGAGAGAAGCAACGAGTGATGCGCAGTTATCCGATGATATGAGCCATGTGGGAGAATTGCCACAGGGCATGGACTTTCTGGAAACAAACGCCCATCTTGTCATGGGTGAGTCTCAGGGCTATGACATTTGCCTGTTGCGATAAGAGCTTTGAAGATAACATGCCGATATTATTGCAGCAGTTCCTTAAGCAAGGTCTGCCGCTGACTGGTGTCCTGATTTCTGACGGACATGGCTAATGCTTTACGTGTTCCAACCAGAACAGCCAGCTTTTTGGCCCTTGTCAGTCCCGTATAAATCAGATTTCTAAAAAGCATTTTAAAGTGCTGCGTCAAAACCGGAATAATAACTGCTTCAAATTCGCTTCCCTGTGATTTGTGAATCGTAATGGCATAGGCCAGGGCCAGCTCAGTAATTGCATCGCGCGTATATTCAACCACCCGGCCGTCAGGAAAAAATGAAACCGATAATGTAAGTTCCTCCGTATCGATTTGCTGAATAATTCCTATATCACCATTAAAAACATTAAGATCATAGTTGTTCCGGGAGTGAATTACACGGTCACCGACTCTTAAAATTCTCTCACCTATACTTAATTCTCCTCTTCCCTTCCGTGCAGGATTGGCCGATTCCTGAATCATCCTGTTCAGGCTGACCGTACCCAGGCTGCCTCTTGTCATAGGAGACAGAATCTGTATCTCGGTTTTTTCTCCAAAATATTTTGGGATCCATTCCAGATAAAGTCTCCTTACAACATCGAATGCTGACAGGCCGTAATGAAGTGATGACCAGGGATGGACTTTATTTAAAACAGACAGCAATTCATCAACCCTGCCTTCGGCCTTGAATACTTCTTCCAGATTGACATGCTGAAATTTTTTCGGAATGGTTAATTCTGTTTCGTAGGGAGCTACGGTTTCATTTATTCTGAATTCGTACGGATTTGGTTCGGTTTCTGTTGTATTATACTGCCTCAGCGGTTGATATTCATGAAATCTTTTGACCCTGGCAACGAAATTTGTCTGCTCTTTAGTGGCCTCATCGGAATCCATAAACAGACAATCCGTTTTTTGCTCCCATATTTCAGGTTTTTTAAATGGGGAGTCAATGTGAGGAATTTCTCCATTATTAATCTGATGAGCATAACGGATAATAGAAGATTCCTGGGCCTGGCGGAAAACTTTTTTCAGCTCAAAACAAGGGACCGCACCGGATGCTATAATATCGCGCAGCACATTACCGGCTCCCACCGAAGGCAATTGATCCGCATCTCCGATAAAAAGTATCCGGCTTTGCTGCGGTATCGCTTTCAGCAATGAAGCAGTCAAACTGATATCAAGCATGGAGCATTCATCAACGATAACAAAATCCGCATCAAGAGGATTTTCTTCATTTCTCTTGAACCGGCCCATTTGCCATTCCAGCAGGCGATGGATTGTTTTGGATTCGTTTCCGATAACATCCATCATACGCTGAGCAGCCCGGCCTGTTGGTGCTGCAAGCAGAATTTTACACTTCATTGCTTCAAGCAGTTTTACGATTATCATAGTAGTTGTTGTTTTGCCGCAGCCCGGACCGCCGGTTAAAACAGAAAACATTTCACATACTATACCTTTGACGGCATCAGCCTGCTCAATGCTTAAAGAAAAGTTTTTTGCTTTACAATACCGGCTAATCCAGATCTCAATCCGTTCTTTGTCAGCAACCGGAGGATTTTCCGTATCCGAAATTCTGTTGGCAACATACATTTCATCATAATATAAAGATTTTGAATAGTAGCATGATTCGGCCATCCCTTGCGGATTTATAAGTTCACGAACCATTAACAGCTGATCTTTTTTCATTTGATCCAGATAATCAGGTATCCGGTCATCAAGTTTTAATTCTAAAAGTTCATTGACCTGAGCAGTAATTTGGGATTGTGTCAGATAACAATGACCCGATTCCCGGCTTGCGGCAAGTACGTGATTGATCCCGGCTTTTATTCTTTGCGGGCTGTCTTTTTCAAGACCGATGCTTAAAGCAACCCTATCTGCCGAAAAAAATCCGATGCCGTAAAAATCCTGGGCTAAACGGTAGGGATCATCATTCACATATTCAATGGCATTATCGCCGTATTCTTTATAAATCCTTACGGCAAAAAGAGTGCTTATGCCATGTGACTGTAAAAACATCATCACTTTTCTGATCGCTCGATGCTCAATCCAGGCATCACAGATCATATTCAGTTTCAGCTGAGCAATGCCTCTGATCTCCGTGAGCCTTTTAATATCATTTTCAAATATCTCAAGAGTTTCATTTCCAAAATGTTTTACAATCTTATGCGCAGTCTTTGGACCAATACCTTTGATAAGCCCTGATCCAAGATATTTTTCCAATGCGGCAATTGTTGCAGGTTTTTTTTCTATTGCTTTTGTGGCTTTAAACTGGCGGCCGAATTTCGGATGCGTTGTCCATGAGCCATGAAATTCCATCGTGGCCCCTGCAAAAACCTTTGTCTGATGAACGGTGACTGTTTCCTGCTGGTGGGGATTATCGAAAGAAAAAACACGAAGAACAGACCACCCGTTATCCGGATTGTGATATGTGACGCGGTCTACGATACCTCGGATGGATTCTGTGATTACACCCGGACTATGGATTTGTTCATTTTTCATATCAGGATACGGTTTTTTTATGTTGCGGCACTGCCCCATTAATGGCCTGTTTTAAACAAGGCCCTCATTTTTTATAGCAATTGTAACATTCCATCTTTATAATGAGTTGTCAAATTATTATAGCAGATGTAATTCCACAGGGAGACATTCGCATGGGCATAATTTGGGAATCGACGGAAATTCCGGTGATTACAGCAGGAAAAGGTTGGCTGGCGCTGGATAAACCTGCCGAAATGCGAAACCTGTTTGAAAACGACCGTGACGCATCATCTATTCAATTCTAAACGATATTTGCGACATTGTCTTCGGCAGATATAACTGGGTATGGGTACGTCTGCTAACCGCAGAAAATCAAAAGACAAGCGGTTATTGCAGCAATTGTAAAATCTGCTCAACATGCCATTTGCAATTCGGGTGACTTTAGTTTAAAAGTTGTGCATTGTTTATAAAAATATATTGTTTAATAATTTGAGCCCTCAGCATCAGCAGGGGCTTATATTTCTTCTCCCGTGAATATGAATTTTTTCGGTAAATCGTTCGACGCAGCAGGATGATTACCTGAAGGCAATTAAAATGAAAATATTACACACCTCAGACTGGCACATAGGCAAAACCCTTTATGGCCGAAAACGCTATGAGGAGTTTGAAGCCTTTTTGTCCTGGCTGGCCGGTACAATCAGCAATGAAGAAGTTGATGTTCTTCTTGTTTCAGGCGATGTTTTTGATACAAGCACCCCGAGCAATCATTCCCAGGAACTCTACTACCGGTTTTTGTGCCGGGTGGCCTCCTCCTGCCATCATGTAATTGTGATTGCGGGAAATCATGATTCGCCCTCGTTTTTGAATGCCCCGAGGGAGTTGTTGCGGGCCCTCAATATCCATGTGATCGGTTCAGTCACGGAAAATTATGAAGATGAAGTTCTTCTTCTTAATAATCGGGAAGGAATACCTGAGCTTATCGTTTGTGCTGTTCCGTATCTCAGAGATCGTGATATCCGGGTGGCGGAAGCCGGTGAAAATATTGATGACAAAGAGCGAAAGCTGATCGATGGTATACGTACCCACTATCTTAAGGTATGCGAAATAGCTGAACAAAAGCGCAAAATGCTTGGTGTCAGGATACCTGTTATCGCCACAGGGCATCTTTTTACTGCCGGAGGACAGACGGTTGACGGAGATGGTGTTCGCGAATTATATGCAGGATCACTTATCCATGTGTCTGCCGGAATTTTCCCGGATTGCATCGATTATCTTGCTTTAGGGCATCTTCATGTCCCTCAGAAGGTTAATAATTCCGATGTCATGCGTTATAGCGGTTCTCCTCTGCCGATTGGCTTTGGAGAAGCAAACCAGGATAAAAGTGTCTGTCTCATTGAGTTTACCGGCAAAGAAGCATCGGTGGCGCTTATAAAGATACCTGTCTTCCAGTGCCTTGAGCGCATACGAGGTACCTGGGAAGAAATTTCGGCCCGGATTCTTGAGCTTTCCCAAAAAAAGGTCTGGCTGGAAGTCGTTTATGAAGACGAAAAAGTAATCGGTGATCTTCGCGAACGCTTGGAAGCTGCTGTTTCAGGTACTGAAATAGAGATTTTACGGATTAAGAACAACCGTATCATCGAGCGCGTACTAAATCAGATTAACGATAAAGAAACCTTAGATGACTTAAATGTTAATGATGTGTTTGATCGTTGTCTGGCGCTTCATGATGTGCCGGAAGAACAGAGGCCGGAATTGCTGCGTGCCTACCGTGAGACCATCATGTCTATTAACGAAGATGACAGCCGGACAGAATAAAGAGGTAATTGATGCGGATACTACAGGTACGATTTAAGAATTTGAATTCACTTGCCGGTGAATGGGAAATTGATCTCACACATCCTGCTTTCGCTTCCGATGGGATATTTGCCATTACCGGACCCACCGGCGCGGGCAAGACGACAATCCTCGATGCTATATGCCTGGCTCTTTACGGTCGTACACCACGCCTCAATAAGGTCACCAGAAGCGGAAATGAAATCATGTCACGTCAAACCGGTGAGTGTTTTGCAGAGGTTACTTTTGAAACGCAAGCCGGACGATTCCGCTGTCACTGGAGTCAGCACCGGTCGCGCAAAAAGCCCGACGGAGAACTTCAATCTCCAAAACACGAGATTGCCGATGCTGATTCCGGCAAAATTTTCGAATCAAAGATTCGTGGTGTTGCCGAGCAGATTGAAATGGCAACCGGCATGGATTTCGACCGTTTCACCCGATCCATGCTGCTTGCTCAGGGAGGTTTTGCAGCATTTCTGCAGGCGGCTCCCGATGAACGCGCCCCTATTCTGGAACAAATCACAGGAACGGAGATCTACAGCCGGATTTCCATTCGGGTCCATGAACGCAGGTCTGAGGAGCGAAATAAACTTGAAACCCTACAGGCTCAACTTGCAGGAATGCAGCTTTTAAACGAAGAAGATGAAAAGCAACTAAAATCAGACCTTGAACACAATATCCTTAACGAAAACAACCTGAGCCAACAGATCACACAGAACAATCAGGCAATTTCATGGCTGGATAATATTGTAAGCCTTGAAAAGGAGCTTTGTATAATTGATGAACGGAAACAAAATTGGCTTACACGTCAGAAAGCATTTTTGCCTGAACTTGAAAAGCTTAATTGTGCAAATCAGGCTCTGGAATTAGCGGGCGAATTTGCAGGACTCACATCACTTCGCAGCGAACAGGAAGCAGACAGTCAAAACCACTGCAACTGCCTGCAAACACTTCCAAAACAGGATGCCGAAGTAAAACAGGCTGAAAATACTCTTAAAATAGCCGGTGAGAATCTGGAAAAGAAGAAGAGCGTGCAAAAAGAAAATTTGCCGGTCATCCGTAAAGTACGGGAGCTTGATCTTAAACTCAGGGAAAAAGAAACACCGATCAAGATAACAGGTGATGCAATAGCTGAGCTGGAAAAATCGATAGCTGACCTTAGCACAAAAAATGATAAAGATTTAAAGTCTTTTAAAGCAAAGAAAAATACTCTTAATGAGATTTTGCAGCATCTCGCCGAAACAAAAGAGGATGAAGGACTTGTCGAGAATCTTGCCGTGATCAAAAGCCGCTTTGATTCGCTTAGGGATCTGAATGAAAGTCATCTCGGCAAGGTTAAGGAGCTTGGCGAAGCTGAAACAAAAAAAGCTGAAACTATAAAAGCGTGGATTAATCAGCAGGCAAATCATAAAGCGGCAAAAAAAGAACACGATGACATCATGAAAACTCTTGAGCAAAAGCAGACCGAATTGAAGAAGGTTCTTGCCGGCAGAGAGATTTCAGAATGGCGAAATTTATTTTCGGAATTTAAAGATAAAAAAGCCCTCCTGGAAAAAGTCAGTGAATCGCTTCAGTCTCTTACTGAAACAAGACGTGTGTTCGGTTTACTCAATTCCCGCAATGAACCGCTTGCTGCAGAAAAAGATTTGATAGCTCAACAGCTTCAGACGCAGACCGAAAAGGTTACTGCTCTTGAACGGGAAATGAACCTGCTTGAAACACAACTTTCCCTGCTTAAAAAAATCCGTGATTTTGAAAAAGCCAGGCAGCAACTTGAAGACGAACAGCCTTGTCCTCTTTGCGGCTCAAAAGATCACCCGTTTGCCAGAGGAAATATCCCTGTACCGGATGAAACAACAACAGAGCTGAAACTTGTGAGAGCCGGCCTGAAAAAAGTAAATGACTCAGTTTCGGATCTTAAGGTAAAACAGGCCCAAATCCAGAAAGATCTGGAGCAAATCGCCACAGGGAAAAAGGAATGCACAGACTGGATGGAAACCGAACAGGACAGGATACATCTGGGACTCACGGCTCTTTCCATTGAATCGTCCGGCAAGGATGTAGAAAAAATCCTGCCCGGCTTGCAGAAAGAAAATGAAGAGAATCTTAACAGTGCATCAGGAATCGTTAAGATTGCCGAAGGATTCGAAAAAGAGATCGCCACTTTGCTCAGATCCCTTGAAAAAACAAAAGAGGCCGTCATCCGGTCTGAGCTTGATACTCAGACCGCAGGTTATGGGAAGGAGTCTGCCGAACATGCAGCTGAACGGACACAAAAGGATTTTGAGGCACTCGCTACCCGGCTGGCAAAAGCACAAGATGAAGTACTCATAGATGTTTTACCTTACGGGATCAAGAGCTTGTCTACAGACAGTCTTGACCGGATAATCCTTGAGCTGACATCCCGGCGTGACCGGTGGCTTTCGCGGCAAAAAGAAAAGAGCGAACTTGAACAGCAAATATCATCCTTAAATATTCAGACGCAACATCAGACGGAGCAAATCGGCAGATCTGAAATTGAACTGAAAAAACAGCAGCAAATTTACAGCATCCTGTTGGGTGAACTTGAAGCGATAGCTAATGAACGTCGTATACTGTTTGGCCACAAAAATCCTGATGATGAAGAAACCCGTATGTCTGCGGCAACCGAATCAGCTGAAAAGGATTTTGAGAACACCCGTCTGATTCTCGATACTGCAAGCCAAAAACTCAGCAAATTAAAAAACCGGATTGAAGAACTTGAAAAATCTATATCTGCCCGGGCAGATCGATTAAAGACAGCCGAAGAAGCTTTTGGGGTCCGGCTTGGTATTTTCGGCTTTACTGATGAAACCGGGTATCTATCAGCCTGCCTGCCTGAAGAAGTGCGAAAAAACCTGATGCAGCAGGCTATGCTGCTTGAAACCGAGCAAACAAAGCTTGAAACAAGAAGAAAGGATAAATCGGAGCTTCTTGAAACACAACGGCAAAAACAGGTAACGGATTTATCCCGGGAGCAGATATGCAAGACTATAGATGATCTCGTAATTTGTCACAGGGAACTTCAGCAGGAGATCGGCGGCATCCGCCAAAAACTCAAAGACAATGACAGCACAAGACAAAAGCAACAAGAGAAAACCATGGCAATCGATGCGCAAAAGCGTGAGAGTTCACGATGGGATATATTGCATGAACTCATCGGTTCGGCTGATGGGAAGAAGTATCGCAACTTTGCTCAGGGTCTTACCTTTGAGATGATGATAGGACATGCAAACCGCCAGCTTCAGAAAATGACGGATCGTTATCTTCTGATCAGAGATGATTATCAACCATTGGAACTAAATGTGGTCGATAACTATCAGGCAGGCGAAATCCGCTCAACCAAGAATCTGTCCGGCGGCGAAAGCTTTATTGTCAGCCTTGCCTTAGCACTTGGTCTTTCCCATATGGCCAGCAAAAACGTACGGGTTGACTCGCTTTTTTTAGACGAAGGCTTCGGCGCTTTGGATGAAGACATTTTAGACACTGCTTTGGAGACCCTGTCTGGATTGCAGCAGGATGGCAAATTAATCGGAGTGATTTCGCACGTACTGGCGCTTAAGGAGCGCATCAACGCCCAGATACAGATCATACCTCAAACAGGCGGAAGAAGTCTGATCAGCGGCCCGGGTTGCAACAGGTTGAATCATAGTTTTGACACCAATCTTTAGAAAAGAGTCTATGGCTGCATCATAGATATTCCAAATCATCGGAACAGGCAAAAGCAACCAGACATCCATGAGGCTGGTTATTGTTATGTGTGGCAAGCACAGCAAGTGTTTGTGAATTGAATAATTCTTTTAAATCGCCGATCTTTTTCATATTTACCTCTATTTTTTATTAATTTTTAGTGCCGGTTTCTATCCTGATGATATTTTATAAAAAACCATTAATTTAAGCAAAGGTCATAAAGAAAGACACCACGCAACCGGCTACTGGTTGGGAGATTTTAGCTTTGAGATTGATGTTGCGCCTTTAATTGAGTTTGATAATTCCAATGCGTTGCACATAACCGGCCCCATGATGGGTTTTATTGGTCCTGAAGGTAAAACAAGAAGTTTCAGAATAAATCATAAGGCTCTAAAAATATATTCAGCAGTTTTAAATAATATTGATTTTAAGCTTCCTGTAGATAAAGGCCTTGTTACGGATAAAGAACTGTCTAATCCTGACAGCATTCTTATGGTGCCGGAAGCGGAATTTATGATATTTCTGCCACCGGCTAAAGTTTAAAGTCAATGTTTATAAATGTATTTTAAATAATGGGGGTTTATGACAATTACCGAAGTTGTTATGGCTGCTGTAGTTGCCGGAATAATAATGGGAATAGTCACAGAAATCGGATGCCGGGCCGGAATCATTCGTGCGAACCTGCTTCTTATTGATGGCGAATTTGCTTTAAATCTTGCAGGTTCCAAACCTGAAAAAGGCTTGATTTATCTATCCGGAATCGTAGTACACCTGGTGACCAGCGCTTCCTTTGGAGCGGTCTTTTTTGTTCTGACAAAAACACTTAATATTGATGCGTCATCAATTAATGTTATATTATTATATGTTTTAGCTTTATGGCTTTCCATGCTGTTTATAGCATTGCCTGCAGCAGGTCATGGAATGCTGGGACGGCGGCTGGGTGATTCGATCTGGGTCGAGCAATTAATTCTTCATGTTGTTTTTGCTCTAGGCCTTTGGGCAATGTTGAATGTTTTCCACTAAATAACAGTTAAGGAGGTGTTTAATGGCAAATTGCAGAAAAACTTCATTTTTGGTTCTTATGATTTTAATGCTTATAACAAGCTACTCAATTGCAGCAGGTTCATGGTGGGAAACCGGGTTAAAAGTATTAACAACTGCAACTGAAAGCAATACAGCAAAAAAAACCGCCGCAGAACCCGCCACGGCAGATATCGGCAAAGCATTTAAAGAAGCCCTGAGCATAGGCTCTGAGAATGTAGTTAAACAACTTGGCAAGGCAGACGGATTTAATGCTGATCCTGCGATTCACATTCCTTTGCCGGGCGAACTTGAGACAGTGAAAAATATGTTAAATAAAATCGGCATGTCATCAATGGTTGACGACCTTGAATTAAAACTTAACAGAGCGGCAGAGGCGGCAACTCCAAAAGCTAAAGAGCTTTTTTTACAGTCAATAAATGAAATGACATTTGACGATGTGCAAACTATCTATAATGGTCCGCAGGATTCGGCCACAAAATACTTTAAGAGTAAAATGTCTCCGGCTCTGAAAAAAGAGATGACTCCAATTGTGGAAAAGAGTCTTTCTGAAGTTGGTGCGGTTCAGGCTTATGATAATGTAATAGGACAATATAAAACTTTGCCGTTTGTCCCGGATGTAAAATCCAACCTTACAAACTATGTTCTTGAAAAAGGGACAGATGGTATTTTTTATTATCTTGCAAAAGAAGAAGCTGCAATTCGCAAGGATCCGGTGAAACAGACAACAGCTTTACTGAAACAGGTATTTGGTGCAAAATAATTTATTTTAATGGAAAATTTTATTGTAATAATAACTTACTTACTTATTGGCATGGCCTTAAAACGTATTCCTGCATTTCCCTCTGAAACAGGGAATGTTTTAAACCTGTTCGTAATTTATGTATCTTTACCGGCTCTGGTTCTTTTGAATATTCCGGAGCTTGTTTTTTCCAAAGCCTTATTGGCGCCTGCTTTTATGCCATGGGGAGCACTGCTTTTTTCCTGTGCTGCAGTAATCCTTATTTCAAAACTTTTCAAATGGGATCGATCCGTTACGGGATGTCTTCTTCTTATGATTCCTCTCGGCAACACATCTTTTCTCGGAATCCCCATGGTAAAAGCATTTTTCGGCGATCAGGGTATTGCCTATGCAGTATTATATGATCAACTGGGTTCTTTTCCTGCCCTGGTCACTTATGGGTCATTGATTCTTGCTTTATATGGAACAAAAGGAAGCAAACCAACTGCCAAAAGTGTGCTTAAAAAAGTAATCGCATTTCCTCCGTTTATTGCTCTGGTGCTTGCATTTACTTTCAGACCTTTTTCTTATCCGCCAATATTATTAAATCTATTAAAGGTACTATCTTCCACACTTGTACCTGTTGTGATGATTGCCGTCGGTTTCCAGCTGATTCTGCGCTTAAACAGAAAAATAACTTTTCAACTTGGTGTCGGACTTTTTTTAAAACTGATTTTAACCCCATTGGCCGCCCTGCTTATTTGCAAAATAGGAGGGCTTGAAGGAAAAGCTGTGCAGGTTTCAATATTTGAAGCAGGAATGCCACCGATGGTTTCAGCCGGAGCATTAGCTATTCTGGCCGATCTGTCTCCGGCACTTACCGCTGCCCTGGTTGGAATCGGAATTATTGTGAGTTTTGCAACACTGCCTGTACTCTATCAATTATTATAATCATATCCGTAATATGTTTTTAAAAGGAGCATGATATGGGTATAAGCGATCAGGATTTAGAAGTTTTTTGCAGTAAAGCAATTACCGATTATTTCATGAGAGCAAGATTTGCTTATAATATAAGAGAGGAATTAAAAATGCTTATAGATCCTTGCCAAAAAATGGTGACAAACTTTCAGTATTAGGATTTGGAGCAATGAGACTTGCTCGGAAAAACGGGAAGATAGATGAAGAACGCGCCACAAGTTCGCAGATGATCTGAATATTGTGGTATTGCTACCGGAAATCCCGGTTATGCATCCCAGTGTGTGCAGTGCGAAGAATGCCTGGAAAAATGCCTGCAGCATATAGACATACCAGAGTTTCTGGAAAAGGTAGTTCGGGAAATAGAAGGCGACAACTTAAAACAATTGGAGTCGGTTGCAAAAGAAGCTTTTATGAAGGCACTATACCAGGAATAAAAGCGGGGATTCAGCATTCCACTTGAACCCTGGAATCCCGGTTAGGTTTTAAGCCTTTTGTAGTCAATCCAACTATATTTGCATTTCTGTAAGCTCTGCTGCATCCGTATAGGGAATTAATGCCCCCGGGCTTCGCACAAAGCTGTTACCGGCAATGCATGCCGGGGTAGAAAACTACTGGCGATACAGCAGGCTGAATCAAAGATCAGCTATAAAACCAGCAACTTCATGTCGCAACGCTTGCTGCGTGGTGTGGGGGCTGGGGGAGAAAAACCCCCGGCTACCCGATTCTGTTTTTTTCTATTATCTGGGCGTTAAAGAACCATTCAGATATTTATGCACGATACTGGAAATAAGTGTTTGATATGGTATACCTTCTTCAATTGCCTTTATTTGTATTTTCTGGTAATCCTTTTGGGAAAGGCGAAGATTTATTCGTTTATCCTTTTTCAAAGTATTTCTAGCGGCTTCAATTGCCTTTTTTCTTTCTTGACCAAAATTTTTAACAGGCTGCCACTCTTCACGTTCGATGGATTCCATCAGGTCTTTCTCTTCCTGATCAATTGGCTTAAATGCTTTTTTACTAATTTTATTCATTATTCCCCCTTCAAACCGTATTTTTTTGTGTATTTACGGCTTGGAAATGCTGTTTTTAAAAATATTTCATTATCATTTTCCACGTAAGGTACGATAATGGCATAGTTGTCGATTTCTAAAACATACATTTTTTGATTGGGATACCCTGGATTTTCCTCTATACCTATCACCAGACCTGACTCAATTAAATAGGCGATTTCCTCAAAGGATATCCCGCGTTCTTGTTTTAAGAGTTCGTTTTTTTCAGAATTCCAATTCAAGTATTTCATGTCAAAACCATAAGCTTGTGTCTGCCTTTTGTCAACGTATTTTAAGTAGATTTAGCTGGAAACAGAACGCCGCCTTCACCCTTTCAGCGGGTGCAAGGCGTTGTTGGGAAATTCAGATTTAATGGGCACATTTTGTCAAATGTGTAGCTCTGACCCCGTTGTTTATTGTTCCTATCCAATTTGCGCATTGCTTTTTACGTGTTTTTTGATCCAATTTTTAATTTCATCAAAGTGCTTTAGAGCGCTGTATTTATGAAGCTCCATCAATGAATAGCTTTTATTACCCACATGAAAAATAAAATGAATTCCAACTCCGGCACTGCCAATAGTCTGACCGGTATTACTAATTATTTTCCATGATGTGATTTGATTCCAGTCAATCGCCCAATTCCGGAAGAGGGCTCTTACCCTTATTCCGGTAGTTGATAATGTTATTTTATAAATAAATGTTTCTGTAAGAGGAAGCAGGGTTATAGCCGGCAAGACAAACATTATAAAATAAGGTATTTTACCGTCTCCGCTACGCACGATTTGATTGCCTATATAAAAAGAGAAACCAAATATTGTGAAACGAACAATTTTTTGCAATAAACTCGGTTTATAAGTAATTTCGTTTTTTGATCGGCTTATATCCATAGATATTTATCCATTTTATTTTAACGACGAAATCGGCGGGGAGCGTAGCGAGTCCGCTGTATTGAGTTGGGAACTGCTCTTATTCGAGCTTGCCCCTTGGTAACGGCTATCCTTGATCTGTGTTCCAGAGGCTTCGCTCTATGACAAGGTCGTCGTAAATTAGACTGTATTTCTGCCTTTTTGAGCTTAACGTGACTGAACTTCGGGTCTCGAAGCAATACCCTTACAAGAGTTTCCGTTTCCCAAGTCGAATTCATGCCAAGGACCACTTCTATAATGGAATTCGGGGATATTGTTGTAGTAGTCGTATCCTTCTTCTTGGTCATACTGAACAATAGCTCGATATTCTCTCTCGTATTTCCAGTCCTCAAACTTCGTGTACGTTATGAGCTTGACGCTAGCTTCGAGTTCGTCGGTTTCTTTCTTCTCTAAAGCTTTGGCTAAAGCCTGTAGATCTATGCTGGGGCGGTCCTTTGCGTACGTGACTTCGACAAAGGGGTCCTCGATCCCGCCATCAGGGACGATCTTGGTCGTATCGATTTTGTAGAGAATGCCTTTGTGCTTGTTGCAATAGTGTCCCCACATCACCACATTGCACTCTGATTGCGAAAGGGACAGAATTCTAAGTTCTCTTTTTGGTACTCGTAAAGCGAATCCAACATACGATCCAACTCAGAAAAATTCTCAAGGAACTGGGGCAAGAACTCGAATGGGTCGTTAATGTCGAAAAGGTTGGACACCTTTATTCGCGTGTTTCTGAGAAGATCGATTCTTTCGTCACAATACTTATACAGAATCATTGTTCTTCCATGCTATCTAAGCGGTGAATCGTTTCTTTGCTCCTTTGTTCTACGTCCAATGGTGGAGTTGACCGGCAAATTTTAGCCGAATAACGGGCACGAAGTGGACGGTTATTCGGGCAAATTTGCCGGTCGAACGATTGAACTGTGCCGCCCAGCTTTTTGGGTCGGCACAAGTGATTTGATATGCCGTTTTTTAATCTAATAATTGTTCAACACTGATTCCCATTGCTTTTGCTAAGTTCAGCAGTGTAGATTTTCTTGGATTGACGGTATTGTTTTCCAGCCTCGCAAGGGCTGATTGCTTCATTCCTGCTTTGGCAGCTAATTCTGATTGAGTTAATTTTAAATATTCCCGCCATGCCTTGATAAGGCTATCTCCTCGGACATTGGCTTTTACAACTTCATTCGGAAACCAGACATCAGAGTCATCTGCTTCAATATGATTATGGAGAAGCTCTTGGTAATCGTTCCAAGGGATAACGGCAAATGCAGGTTTACCGTTTTGTTTTATAATTTGAGGATCAATATGTACGCTCATCTCTTTTTTTCACCTCTTGTATTTCTATAATTTTAATGACATTGGCATAGTTGAACAACACTCGATAGCGACCGACCCTTAAGCGGTAATCATAACGGTGATTTTTCAGTTCAGTAATATCAAGCCGTTTGCATTCCGGGAAGGTAGCCAACTGGTCTATGCTTTCATGGATAGCATCTCTATAATGCACTGGAATCATTTTCATTTGCTTGCGTGCACGGTTATGCCAAAGGATTTCATTCATGGTTAATATATAGCAGTTTATAACATAAAGTCAATGTTAAAAATACCATTTTATAACATATGTGCCTAATGCGTATTTTTTGGGGGCATATTGTGCGAGTTGACCGGCAAATTTGCCCTGTGTCAATATCAGCCTTGATTAAAAATAAAGATGATATCAAATTATTTTAAAAATGCGATATAGACAACAACCAGTTAAAAAATATACCAAATTATATTTGAGATAAAACCATCTTATTATAAGTATATCAACACATAAATGAAGCAAACTAATGGATTATAAGTTCTGGATGTTATGCGTTTGCATCACTACTCGATTCATACAGAAATAACTTATTGCGACTGGATAAAACGATATATATTGTTTCATAAAATGAAATCCAGCGAAGATCTGGCGGATGAAGAGCAAAAGATTGAGTTGTTTTTAACAGATCTGGCAGTAAATAGAAATGTATCTCCAGCTACTCAGAATCAGACTTTTAATGGGCTGATATTATTATTATGACAAATGCTATAAATGCTTGAGTGTTTGAGATAAAAAAAGTGTGATCGACTATTTTTTCCTGACAGGTTCAATCAATTTACCGTCTATTTCCAAATCAATTTTCAAACGTTTGATGGCATCTCTGGCTTTGCCGATATCATTGAAAGGGCCGGTAATAACGCGGTAACTGTCGTTTTTTGATATTACCCTTGCCGGGATTTGCGGACCCTGGTGGTTGATAATGGCGGCAATCCTTAAAGCATCAATCTTGTCTTGCATTTGAGCAGCCAAAACATACCAGGACTCCATTTTCAGTTCCGGTATTTCCGGTTTGCCATACAGTTTTACCGGGTGTTCGACTTCTATGGCTTCGTCATCAGCTCCTTCTCCACTTTCTTTGCGGATCTCTAATATGGGGACAGGAATTCCCCGTGCTTCATTTAAAACTACCTGAACTTTCTTCCGGTCAAGAGTATTAACCGATTTTTTTTCAATATTTTTCAATTTTGCATACATCTTTTCTAACTCAGAAGCGCCCGAGTCTTCCAGGGGAACATGAGCCTCAAGGTAAACTAATCCATTACGCTGGCCAATAAGATATGGCTGGTTAACGATGCTTACAGGTGTCTTAACCGGAGTGCTTTTGAAGAGCATCTTTATGTCTTCCGGATAGAGTCTTATGCAGCCATTGGTTGCCTTAAGACCGATGCTGGATGGTTTATTTGTTCCATGTATCAAGTAACCCGACTTGCTTAAATATAGCGCGTATTCTCCCAGGGGATTTTCAGGTCCCGGCAGAATAAAAGAGGGTAGGGGGTCTCCTTTTTTTCGATGATCTTCAGCAATTGAGGCAGGCACATGCCAGGTTGGCCGGGCCATCTTGCGATACACATACATTTGACCCATGGGCGTTGGCCGTTCTGAAGTACCGATACCAACCGGATAGGTCAACACCGTCAAAAAATTACTATTACCTTTAAATTGAAAAAGCCTCATAGCTGCCAGGTTGATCACGATGCCTTTTCTGGGAGCATCCGGCAGGATAAAGCACAGAGGCAACATGATACGCTCTCCGTTTTCAGGAACCCATATGTCTACTCCCGGATTAGCTGTATTTATTTCATTGATTCCCAGGCTGAAATGTCTTGCAATATCCGGTAGCGTATCATCCTTTTCAAGCCTGACAAATGACAGCCGGCCAATAACGTCATCTTCTTTTGCAAGCAAAAATTGATTCCGTTCGATTTCTTCTTCAGGATAGCTTGGGGAATACCAGGGGCTCACCTTGATTTTTCCCATTAGTGCGCATCCATTTAAGGATAGGATGAAGATAAACAGAGCTATAAGACTTGGTTTTTTGGATAAGGGCGGAAAGTTAATGATTCGGCACATGGGTCAAATAAATATCCTGTTTAATAAAGAAGAATGAGCCGTTTTCAAAACGTTTCAGTTTGGTCAAGGTCAAGGCGGGCGAAAATTTTAACCACAGGAATGCATTTAGTATTTCGAGGATAGCGCTATGCTTCACTGCGCGCAAAATTTGAGCCCAACGCAAAAGATCGGCCTAAATGGGATGTTTTGAAAATGGCTCGAATTAATAATCATTTTCTATGGCCTTATCTCAACAATCGTACCGTTTGGCACTAACTTGTCAATTTCTTCTATTTCATCATCTGTAACGGCAATACACCCTTTCGTCCAGTTAAACTTTGTGTGAAGATCACCAACCCAAGAAAAACCATTCTTGATGCCGTGGATTACGATGTCACCGCCGGGAGATATGCCAAGCGCTTTTGCACGCTTTTTGTCGTTCTCGTTCGGGTAGGAAATATGAAGAGATAAATGATAACGCCTGCTATTGTTTCTTGAATCGATGAAGTAAATTCCCTCAGGGGTTTTGTAATCGCCCTGTCTTTCTTTCGGACCATCCGGGTTTTCCCCCAGGGCTATTTTGTACGTCTTGAGTACTTTATTCTTTGACATCAACGTCAATCGTCTTTCTTTTTTTTCTATCAGAATTTTATCAGCTGGTCCGTTTTCGATTGCAAAAATGTATTGTTTGAGTGCTTCAATTTTATTTTGCAGCTCAACAATCTCACATTCATTGCTTTTAACCTCCCGTTCGAGAGGCTCAGTCATTTTTTTCAGTGTAACAATCTCGTCTGCCTTGTATTTAACCTCTCGGCCGAGAGACTCGATTTGTGTTTGCTGTGTAAAAATCCTCTTATCATTGATTATGGCATTATTGATAAAAGATATCATCACCTCACTATCCGTCCTGTACGCACTTTCCGGGTAATTTTTAATGAGTTGATCAAAACATTTAAGAGATTTCTGATAATCTTTTAAGGCATTTCCGGGATACATATAAATAATGCCCATTTCAAAAAGAGCCTTGTCTCCAGCCGTGGGATATTTTTCAATAATCTGCTCATATTTTTTTAAAGATGCAGTATAAAATCCCTGGTTGAAAAAATCATTTGCTTCTTTGAAGGTTGACCTGGCCGGAAAACCACCGTCAAAGTGACTGCATCCGTAAAACAGAACTGAAGTCATTATGATGCATACAAAAAAAAAGCAAAGGTATTCAAATATCCTGCTTTGCTTTTTTCTCATAAAAATCTTCGTATTTTTTTTAATATGACTGATGATAGCAGAATCAGTCGGCTTCTTATCATAACACCCCAAAACATCTATCATATTCCAAGTTCGAATTCGTTATTAATTTAAATGTTATCGATGTAAAATGTTAGATAAACCGGTACGGTTTGAAAACCAACATAAAAATAAAAGGTGCCAGGAATTGAAATTTTTACGCTTCAGATAACGGGAAATCTTCGACTGTAGGGAAAACCATTCAACTTTAATTCGCATTCCCCGCCGCAAGCAGCGGGGAATTCACTTACAATTGCGATTCAAAAACCTGGCACTATTTTTTTAAAGATTCTAAAATCATGGTAATTACACTTTATAGATTGACTTACTTCTTCATTGACTTCTCAAAAACAGTTTCAGCTTTATGCGCCCTTTCTTCAGCCTTCTGCGCTCTTTCCTCTGACTGCTTTAAAGCATTTTCGGCCTTGGCTGCTGCATCGGATGCCTTTGCTGCTTCTGCCTTTGCAGTTTGTGCTTCCTGCAATGCCTGGTCGGCTTTAGCATTAATCTCCATTTCCTGCGCCTTTACTTTCTCAAGATCAGCAGTTGTTGCACAACCCACCAAAGAAATAAGGAAAACAAACATTATTAAAATTAAGAAAAAACTTTTCTTCATTGTTTAATCACCTCCTTTCTATTTGATTTGCTTTATATTTTATTAATAGAAACCGTTATTACTCAACACAAATACTATCTATATCCCTTGCCATAATTCAAACTGAAACCGGGGCACTTTTTTTATGTGCCTTTGATATGTGTACTATTAGCAGTTTTCATGCCACTATAATGTTATAAATATTATGTTGAATTAATCCAATATAATATTCAATTATACCATTCAAACGCTGTAAAGAATCTGAGTATAAAGTATCCAAATGGAAGGAGTAAGCATAGGGAAAAGCATACATCTGTTATATCCGGTTTCTTAAGTTCAAAATGTTAAGTTACTTTAATGTGCGAAATTCTGAGAATTGTTTTGTAAGTCGTCATTGAACTTATCTATGAGCTATGGCTGTGGATATTAATACTATCTATTTGACATGCAGATGTTATCAGTGAGAGGAATATCGCATGGATAGCATATCTCCATGAATTTGCCTGTTATAAAATAATACTAGAAATATTGATAGTTTATAGTGAAAAAAGATGAAATATTGGAATCTTTTGCGGAACTCATCAGATAGAGTTCAGGGTATGAATTAATGCAATAAGGAAAAACGGATATGACAATTGTTCCATTAATGGATGACGGTTATGATGGCGTGCCTGCCAAAAGAGTACTTAATTATTTGCAGGTTCACAAAGAAAAGGGTGACCCCATTGTAGGTGTTTACTGCGC
Source organism: Desulfobacterium sp. N47 (assembly GCF_051233685.1). Classification (NCBI taxonomy): domain Bacteria; kingdom Pseudomonadati; phylum Thermodesulfobacteriota; class Desulfobacteria; order Desulfobacterales; family Desulfobacteriaceae; genus Desulfobacterium; species Desulfobacterium sp. N47. The sequence goes on along the minus strand of NZ_JBAMMY010000185.1, from coordinate 51,093 downwards.
ATATGCGCCGATGGAGCTGATTCAGTCCATGGGTATTGTGCCTGCCAGCCTCTGCGCTTTTTCAAAAATTCCTATAGAAACTGCTGAAACGATTTTGCCGGCAAATCTTTGTCCTCTCATTAAATCGAGCTATGGATTCATACTCGAAGGAACCTGCCCGTTTTTTGCTATGGCTCAGGCGATTATTGCCGAAACAACCTGTGATGGTAAGAAAAAAATGTTTGAACTTATTTCGGAAGTCAAAACAACTTTTGTTATGGATTTGCCTCAGGTGCCTGATCAGATTGAAGCTGTACAAAACTGGAAAAAGATGATTCTTAAAGTTCAAAAATTTCTTGAAGAAACTTTTAACTGCAGCACATCGGATGAAAAGATTGAATCGGCGCTTAAGTCGTCAAACAGGAAGAATGAACTGATGCAAAAAATATTTGCTTATGCATCAATTAAACCTTCGGTTATAAGCTGGCAGGAGATGTATGATATTGCTTTTCTGGCTCAACCATCAACCGGCCAGGAAATAAATCCTGTTCTTGAGCAATTGATTGATAAACTGGATAAGCGGGTTAAAGACGGAATTTATTTTGGAAAGCCTGATTCTGTCCGTGTATTGGTTACGGGTTGCCCTATAGGCGGTGATGCAACAAAAATATTTAAAGTGATCGAAGAGTCCGGCGGCATAGTTGTGGCGCCGGATTCATGCACCGGAATGAAGGCATTTATGGGCAGATTTGATGAAAATACAGGAGATCCGATAGCTGCTATGGCCGATCGGTATTTAAAAATTCCTTGTTCCTGTATGACACCGAATACAAAACGACTCGAAGATTTATCTCTTTTAATAGATAAATTTAAACCGGATGTGGTAATTGATTTTGTGCTTCAGGCATGTCACTCCTATAATGTGGAATCATACAAAGTCGGTAATCATGTTACCAATAATCATTTATTGCCGTTTCTTAAAATAGAAACCGATTACTCCGATGGGGATATAGGTCAGCTTAAAACAAGAATAGAAGCGCTTTTTGAAAGTATATAAAATAATGATGTGTTACAATAGAGAATATGAAGTACGCAGGAATTGATATCGGCTCCCGTACAATAGAACTTGTTGTTGTTGAAGCTGATAAAATCACATACAGCCTGAAGACCGATACAGGTTATGATCCTGTTTCACAGGCAAGGGGCCTGTTAAAAACAATATCATATGATAGAATTCTGGCAACCGGCTATGGACGGGCTCTGATCGGCTCATGCTTTGACATGCCCACGATTACGGAAATTAAAGCTCATGCCAGAGGCGCTATTGCAGTTTTTCCTGATGCCAGAACGGTGCTTGATATCGGAGGTCAGGATAGCAAAGCAATTTCGCTGCATGGCACAGGCAAGGTGAAAAAGTTTGAGATGAATGACAAATGCGCTGCCGGTACCGGAAAATTTCTTGAAATTATGGCTAAAACATTAGGCTTTGATATTGATGAGTTCGGTGCGGAAGCGCTTTTGGCAGCAAACGATGTTAATATTACAAGCATGTGTACGGTATTTGCCGAATCCGAAGTTGTTTCTCTTATAGCCAAAGGCTGCAACCGGCGTGAAATTGCAAAGGGTTTGCACAACAGCGTTATACGCCGGGCAACCGGCATGATTAATCGTGTGTCTCTGGAGGGAGAAATCGTTTTTACCGGCGGCGTTGCAAAAAATTCGTGTATGGCTAGTGTGCTTGCTGAAAAACTGGGGCGCAGGATTTTACTTCCCGATGATCCGCAGATGATGGGAGCATTCGGAGCAGCGCTTCTTGCCGGAGAATGATCTATGGGTTTTATATTTATCTGCTCCTATAAAAAGGAAGTATTCAGCAGCATAAATTTTGAAATAAAAGTACTACTATAAGGACAAATTCAATGGGAGATACCAAAAAATTACGGCTTACCGAGACAGTGACAGGTGCCGGCTGAGCGTCCAAGCTTGCGCCAGGGGACCTGGACAGGGCATTATGCGGCATGGTGTTTCCCAGCGATGAAAACGTCATAGTAGGTTTGGACCGGGCAGATGATGCCGGTGTTTATAAGGTTTCAGATGATCTGGCGTTGATCCAGACGGTGGACTTTTTTACACCTATCGTGGATGATCCGTACTGGTTCGGTCAGATTGCTGCTGCCAACGCCCTCAGTGATGTTTATGCCATGGGAGGTACACCAAAAACAGCTATGAATCTGGTCGGTTTTCCGATCAAGTCTATGGATATAGGTATTTTGCGTCAAATAATCCAGGGTGGGGTTGATAAGCTGGCAGAAGCAAATACTGTCCTTATCGGAGGCCACAGTATCGAAGATAAGGAATTAAAGTACGGCTTGTCGGTTACAGGATTTATACATCCGGCACGGGTGCTGACAAAAAAGAACCTGCGTGTCGGAGACCGGCTGATTCTCACAAAACCGCTTGGCACAGGTATTATAAATACTGCTATAAAAGGAGGGCTTGCATCCGATAGACTTATTGAAACCGTAACAAGGCTTATGGCAGCCTTAAACCGTGATGCTGCGGAAGTAATGAAAGATTTTCCTGTGCATGCCTGCACGGATGTTACAGGTTTCGGGCTTCTTGGTCATTTGGCTGAGATGGTTGCAGGTTCTGGCCTGGGTGTCCATATTCAGGCAAACCGTGTGCCTATATTAAAAGAAGCATTGGAATATGCTGCTATGGGATTGATCCCGGCCGGAATGCATAAAAACCGGAAATTTCGTGAGTATATGGTTGATGTTTCACCATCCGTTGATATCCTGATTCAGGATGTGCTTTTTGATCCCCAGACATCCGGCGGACTGTTGATATGTGTAGCGGAAAATAGCTCCAAAGATCTTCTTAACAGGTTGAAAGAAAGAGAAATCTTATGGGCTGAGATTATTGGTGAAGTAAGGGCAGAGCCTTACGAAAAAATCAGGATCATATGAATTAAATATAAAGAGGAAGCATAATGAAAAAAGAAGTGGATGCCCGTGGCCTTTCATGTCCGGCGCCTGTTTTACAAACAAAGGCTGTGATAGATAGTGAATCTCCCGATTCAATTGAAGTTATTGTAGATAATGAAGCAGCCGGACAAAATATACGCCGGTTTTTGGAATCGCAGGATTATAAGGTATCTGAAAGGCAGGATGGGTTAGATTATTGTATTTCAGGAAAGCGTGAAGGGGAGGCTGCGACGCAAAAGAGAGCACCTGAAATAAGAAAAAGCGAAGATAAAAAAATTATGATTATGGTAACTACCGATCGTATCGGTCATGGTGATGATGAGCTTGGGGCAAAACTTATGACATCTTTTCTGAAGACTTTAAAGGAGGTCGGAAGTGAACTCTGGCGTCTGGTTTTCTTAAACAACGGAGTAAAACTGACAGTAGAAGACTCTAATGATCTTTCCTCTTTGGAAGAACTTGAAAAATCGGGAATCACCATTCTTGTTTGCGGGACATGCCTGGATCATTTCAAGCTGCTTGAAAAAAAGCGGGTGGGCGAGACCACCAATATGTTAGACATCGTAACTTCAATGCAATTGGCTGATAAGGTAATCAATATTTGACAGCTTAATAAAAACTTTATCTGTTTGCAGGAACTGTAAGAGTTTCCCGGTGAAAGTAAAATAATTATACCGACCTTCTCCGATTATTTCTTTGTTCCGGTTTGCTGTAATATTTTGATTATCTCCTTTATTTGTTGCTTGCTATGCCGGCCATGAAGTCAGCAATGGGTCCGGTTGTCGGTAAATGAGCAAAGAATCCGCCATCGATATTTAAATGCTGGCCGGTTATCCAAACTGCGTCGTCACCTGAAAGAAAACGAATAAATTCTGCCACATCTTCAGGCTTGCCAAGTTTGCCTGTTGCATGGTTATCTTCCAGTATTTTAAGGATTGGTGCAGGTAAATGATCCTGAGCCTTTCCGCCTGTCGTCCTCACAAGGCCAATAATAAGTGCGTTGCAGCGTATGCCCTGTCGTCCATACTGTGTGGCAATGTAGCGAGTCAATGTGTTTACAGCTCCTTTTGAGCTGGCATATGCAGTGTATTGCATATCTCCGGCCATTGAAGTTCCTGAACTCATGTTGATGATTGATCCGCCACCGGCCTTCAGCATTTCCGGAATTGCGTACTTGCATGCCAGCATAGTTCCTCTTTTCAATAAGCTCTTCTCTTCCCCGTATTATACTGCTCTGTCTGACTGCTGAGGATGCTGCCTGGTTTTCTCTTGTTCGTGATTTCCAGTCTAGTTCTGCCGCTTTTCGTGAAAGTTTGCAGACCTTTCCATCGATTCTGACCTGGCGTGGAGGAAAGTGCCAGTAAAAAACCATTACAGCTGCCGGGTTTACTTCAAGCTCCTTGCCTTTATCGCTTTCATAATCAGTATAAAAGGAAAAACCGCCTTCAACAAGACCCCTGAATAAAACTGACCTGGCAGATGGCCTGTTTTCAGAAGTAACTGTAGCAAGGGTGGCAATATCAGGCCTGAAAAGGTTATACCATGGAAAGAATGCCGAGAGCATTTTTTTAAACAGATTGACGCCGGATGAAACTACCCGGTTTTTTCGGAACCGGTTTTTCTTGCCTGTCTGAGCATCTGAATACCATTCAAGAAATATCTTTAATGGATCACCGGCAGCTAAAATATTTTTGTTCATCTCATATCCGGTTGGGTAATAATATCTTTTAAAATTTATATTAAGCTTGAATCCGGTGACGATAAAAATACATTTTCAAACTTTTAGATTATTATCTGTTCTCAAAGCATTTCTTGATGCTCTGTCAACAAGTGTAAATAGCCTGTCAATATCATCTTTTTGAATTGATGCCTGATGTCCGCGTACTTTTACAAATTTACAGTTCAAGTGATCGGTAATTCTGTAAAAATCCTGATACAATTCGTAATTGTTAAGACGCCTGTTGTTCTTTGAATAAAAATTGTTTTTCTCAAGCCTTGCCCGTCGTTTCTGTAAATTCATGATGTTCCGGGAATCCGTATACACAGTCACCTGGTTTTTCAATACTTGTATATCGCTTAGCGCCCACAATACAGTTTGCAATTCAAGTTTTGTAGAAGATGTATCCTCAAAACGCTTCACCTTCACGAGCGCTTTCAAGGAATCCAACGAAAGTTCATGTTCAAAAACAGCGAGGTAGGCCCCGTATCCGATTTTTGATAAAGTATTCACACTTCCATCCGTAACTATCGACAGTTTATCCACAATTTTATTCATGCCATATCTTTGAATATTATTTTAAAATTCTATTATGTCTTTTCGGTTTTCCTTTTTTCCAATAGGATTGTTCAAATAGACTCTTCCCAGTCCAATCGGTGAAGATAGTATTGCTCACCAGTTATCCTCCGGCACGTTTGACTTTATAGCCAAGGCTGAGTAATTCATTTTCAAGCACATTCCTGTAATCACCCTGAATTTCAATGACTCCATTCTTTAAACTGCCCCCGGCTCCTTTGCTTGACCCGTCCTGACAAGGTCTAAATCCGACTTATTTATTCCCATTATATTGCAATAATAAGAATAATAAGTAAAGGTGTAAAATTCATATAGTGAATATTTCCAATTTGAAAAAGGATGTTTTGACTGGCTTCCATTAGATATGAAAATGGCCAGACAAAATTTGTGAACGGTAATATATATATATTGATATTTTAAAAAAAATAAATATTTAGCTTGCTATTATGTATAAACACGCTTATTGTGCATTATCAATTAAATTCCACCGTAAGTTGGCGGGAGGGTTTCTTGCTGCAGGAATTATCCGTTATTAAAACGCTATCATCCTTCAGTTTGTAACGTTGAAATTTTTGGAAAGGAGGATGATATTATGATAAATGGAACTGTAAAGTGGTTTAACGACCAAAAAGGTTTTGGCTTCATCGAACAGGAAAACGGGCCGGATGTATTTGTGCATCATAGCGCAATTAATGCGACCGGTTTTAAATCTCTCAGTGAAGGTTCACATGTAACTTTTGAAATTGAGCAAGGGCCAAAAGGTCCGGCTGCTTCTAATGTGACTTTAGCCTAATCTGTTTTTTTAAAGCAATTAAAGGCATCTCCTGTGAAACGGGGGGTGCCTTTTTTTTAATGATCGTTTATGTATCAAAGCTTAATCATGCAGGCTGAAAAATATTTTCCCTGTTATCGGCAACCTTATTGGTCTGGCAACCGACCGGAAAGGAAACATAATGGCAAGATCAAATTACCAGTTCCAAAAACGTCAGAAAGAGTTGGATAAGAAAAAAAAGAAAGAAGATAAAAAGCAGAGCAAGCTGGAAGCCAAGGCGCTTGAAACAGATCAAACCGAAAAAGACCCAACACCTTCAATAGAAGACCAGCAAACAACATAACAACAAACCGGTACAATTATTTTTCGGCTTTTATCTCGTTTTCTGCAGCAATCTGTTTGTTTTCTTTTTGTCATGTTCCGGATGATAGTGGTCATGGTCGTGGTGCGTTGTATGATCATGTTCTTTTTCTTCTCCGGGATGGCTGTGTACGAAGTGATGGCTGTGGTCGTGCGTATGTTCGTACAAATCATAATCCGCCGCATATGCATGAAGCTGGGGTTGAATGTGAAGGTGCTTATGTATGTGCCTATGCTCATGTTCATGCTGCAATCTGAGAATAGTACTGCTGCTTTTGTCACGGTACGAGTATGACAATCCGTTTAAGCTTCCAAGCCGCTCATCCTCCAGAAAAGCTTTTATCGGCATATCTTCTATGATTCGCCCTTTGTGCATTACAATAGTGCGTTTTGTCAGTTTTTTGATAAAAAAGATGTCGTGACTTACAAGCAAAAGGGTTGTGTCAAGATCAGAAAGTATTGAAAGCAGCAGCTCTTCTCCCTGCGGGTCAAGACCTGCCGTAGGTTCATCCAAAATGAGAAGTTTTGGATTCATTGCAAGTACGCAGGCGAGCGCAAGACGTTTGCGTTCTCCTCCGGACAGATGCAGCGGAACGCGCTCTTCAAAACCTTCCATATGGACAAGAGCCAGAACATCTTTTATTCTTTTTTCAGATTCTGTGCGTGAACAACCAAGTTCTATCAGTCCGAATTCTATTTCTTCTTTTACACTCGGGCAGAAAAGCTGGTCGGCGCAGTCCTGAAAAACCATTCCGATTTGCCGCCACAGGGTCTTTCGCTGTCCGGGCTTAACAAGACTGCCTGCAAAATAAAAATCTCCGCCTCCTTCAAGCAAACCCAGAAGGCAGGATAAAAGTGTTGTCTTGCCTGCGCCGTTTTCTCCTACAATTGAAATCTTTTCTTTTTCGCAAATAGTAAAATCAATGTTACTGAGTGCAAGCGTTCCATCCAGATAACGGTATTGATAATCACGAAAGGCCACAAGCTGGTTATTGTTGATTATCTCAAAAGAAGAAGACTTAAGCGTTGTATTTGTTTTTTCCGGAATTGAGTCGCTTATTACAAGCCGGAAAGAAAAATCAAGTCCGTGCATCCGCAGTGACTGCTTTTGGGATACAAGTTCGCTCATGGTATAATCGTGATGTACGCGGCCTTTATCTAAAACCACGGCACGATTGCACAGTTCATACAAAAAGATCAGATCATGGCTTATGCAAATCAGTGTGCCGGAAAAATCCTTTAACAGATCAAGAAATACCTGCTCCTGGCGTGGGTCAAGATTAGCTGTAGGCTCGTCCAGAAACAGCACATCAGGCTGCATGGCAAGCAAACCGGCTAATGCAGCGCGTTTTTTTTGCCCGAAGCTTAAGTTATGCGGTGCTTTATATGCCATGTCTATAAGGTTTACCCGTTTTAAAGCATCAAGAGCGGCATGATCAGCATCCTGGCGCAAAAGCCCCTGATTGCGGGGACCGAAAGCCGTGTCTTCTAAAAGAGTATGGCCGAATAACTGGTCATCGGGGTCCTGGAAAAGCATGCCGATTTTAAGCCTGCTTTTTTCAAGATGCTCTCCTTCAAGCGGTTTTTCTTTGTAGAAAACTTCCCCTGAAGTTGGTGAAAGCAGTCCGCATAGCTGCTTAACCAGTGTTGTTTTGCCTGATCCGTTCTGACCTACAAGAGCGATTCTTTCACCTGCTGCTATATCTATGTTGATATCGGATAGGGCCAGAGTTTTATCGGGATAGCAATAGTATAGCCTGCGGGCGCCAAAAAGCGGGGTATCATAGACAGGTCTTGTGATATGTTGATGAGGTTCGTGCATTTTTATTTTATCCCTGACATATGATCCGGTCGAAAATTATCAGTGCTGATCCGGCTGAAAGCCAGAGTGCTGTTATCAGCAAATCACTTGTTTTTAAGTGTAGTTCGGCAGGTTCCGGGAAACGGCCCTTGTATCCGCGTGCCCGCATGGCATCGAAAACCCGCTCAGTACGCTCAAAGCTTCGCACAAGAAGCATTCCAAGAAAATTGGCCACAGCGCGCAAAGTCTGTATGTTTGTATGCTTTCTGAAACCGCGCACCTGCATACCCGAAGACATTCGCCGGGCTTCATGGCGGAAGACATGCAAATACCTGTAACTTAAAAGAACCATCTGCCCGGCCATTTCAGGTACGCCGAGCTTTGAGAGTCCATGCAGGGTAACAGGCAGGGGTGCGGTGGATAAAAGAGGCTCCATTAATAAAGTGATGGCTACAGCCTTTGCGGCGATAGTGGCGGCAAGCAGCAAACCCCTTAGGTTAAAAACAAGCCAATCCATTTTCCCGAAGATAATAACCGTATCATTGCTGTGAACAGGAACTGAAAAAGGCATTACTATCAAAAACATGCTTATAAAACCGGCAATCGCCAGAAGTCTTAATAGCGCTTTGGCAAAAGAAGTCTTTGCGATCAGAATAACAAGAGATGAAATACCGATTGCAACAAGCGCCGGTGTGAGGTGTTTAAGCGAGGCTATAGCAAAACTAAATACTAGTATCGTAACAATTTTGCAGCGTACATCCCAGCGATTGATTACTGAGTCGAATATTGCATCTGCAATGGGCGGTACCGACCAGTCACGTTCTTCCGTCGGTATACTGCGGTTATATGCAAAGCGTTTCAGAAAAACCACGGCCAAAGCAAACACTGCCAGTGGTATCAAAACAAAAACAGGCAATTGCCATAAAGGCAGCTTGATATGGGTTATATCAGGCATGTGTTTCCTCAGCCCGATCTTTAAATGACAGTTGAAGCAGTTCGGGTTTTACACGGGCCAGGAATCTTATGGTAAATGCGCTGATAAGACCCTCTATAATAATAACCGGCCCATGTGCAGCCAGTGCAATTTTGGCTACTCCCACAAAATCCTCGCCGCCTGTAAACAGCAGTGCGGCAAGGATAATTGCAGCCATTGCCGTACCACCTGCTCCGACAAGCCCTCCTGTAATTGTCTGACGCATAATGTTATCACCTTTAAATTTGTGGAAGAACCAGCCGCAAATCAAAGCCGGTATTCCCATCATAAGGGTATTTGCGCCAAGCGCGGTCAATCCGCCGAATTGAAACAAAAGACTTTGAAGAAGAAGACCAAGCCCGATTGATAGAAAGGCCGAGGGACCAAGAAGCGCCCCGGTAATTCCGGGTATCAGCAAATGAACGCTGGTCGGTCCGAAAGGTATGTGAATCAGTGAAGCAACAAAAAATGCTGCTGTAACTACCGCCAGTTTAGGCAAATCGCTGCTTTTGGTGCGGCGGGCGCTCCAGGCCGTCAGCGCAGTTGCTGCGATATAGCCGCTGACTGCCACAGAAATGGGGAGAACCCCGTCTGATATATGCATTCTTCTATTCCTTTTTGCGCGAAGCAACAAAAGCGGCTGTTCCAAACAGCCCGAATATATAGCCGATACCGGAAAAAACGTCTTTTAAGCCCGGTTTATCGAGATCGGCGCGAAACGCTGCGATTTCCCGTTGGATGCGTCTTAGTTCAGCAGACATTTTGCTGTTTTGTTCTTTTAAGAGCTGGACAACATCATTATTAGAGTAATTCTGAGGTTCATTCTCGTGTGGAGCTTGCGCTAAAAGCCGACCCGGTATTCCCGTTACACAAACCCATATCAGCCCTATCAAAAACACTCTTTGGATAAGCTTCATTTTCCCGCCTCCACCTCGGCTTTTTTCAACTTATAATTATTCTTATGTCCCATACTAGCTTCAATAACAATGTTTAAATCATCCACTTTAGGTATGCTAAAGCTAAACAGCCCCTTATCGTCGGTTTTTCCCTCAAGAAGCTTGGTGTTGTGACCGTCAAAAACCAATACTTTCCCGCCTTCTACCGGGCGACCATCCGGAAAATAACTTTCGGTAAAAATTTTCCCGCCTTCGGCATAGGCAAAAAGGTTAACCTTATGAGCCATTGCTGCCGAACAAAAAAACAATGTCATAAAAAAGAATAATAATACATAATTTAATTTTTTCATCATATCACCCTATTAATTCAAAAAAAAACGGCATTTATTTCATATCTCTTGTGTGTACCCAAATAACGGCTCCGATTTCAACTCCTTTTTCCTTGCCATCATGCTTGAGCTTCCAGCCGGCTTCATTTAAAGCTGCAAAGCCCCACCAGCCTGCTTTGGGCATGGCGTAACTGAAAATGCCGTTGCTGTCTGCTTTTACAACCTGGGTTACATAAGGGCCCGATGGTGCGGTAATAATGCTTTTGTTTTCGGGAGATTCATTCAGGTATTCAATTTCTACTTCGGCAAACGGCACGGGTTTTCCTTTAAGCAAAACCTGACCGGTAAAAAGATTACCAGTCCACAACCCGTAAGGTCTTGTCATGGGAATAATTTCGGTTTCAAGACCAACCGGCTTATCCCATCCTTCTTCTTTTCCTAATGCATTAACACACACTTTGGTGTAATGAACGATGAAAATATCTTCAGCCGGTTCCCAGTATGGGGTGGGCTCAATATAAAAGATGTAGTCTCCGGGTTTACGGATTTTATAATCAGCGGTCCAGAAACCGTATTTTTCGGTCTGATCAGGACTTTTGCCTTTTGCTTCTTTAAGTGTATCAAGCAGATCGGTTTTTTTGCCGTCATAAACTACGCCAAACTGTTTGGGTTTGAGCATTTCCATATAGTGCATTTCCATCGGATGTATAAATTTGACCTGAAGGTTTATAGTCTTGTTGTCATCCTTTGAAATTATGTCTTTTGATGGAATGATCGTGCCGAAATGAGCCGACGCAGGAACGCAGGTAAAAACAATAGCTGCTGAAACCATAATCATTAATGAGTAAAATAAGTGTTTTATCCGCATGGTAAATACCTCCTGAATATTTTATGTTTTGAAATGGTTGTCAATAATAACATTAAAATGCTGCCGTCATCCTTATTCCGCTGACCCAGCCATTAACGTCATCGGCGCTGTCTTTATGATTGTCATTTATGTATTGTAAATCAAAAGTTGTTGAAAATATTTCGTTAAGGCCTATTCTCACATAAGCTTCTGCTACCTGAGAGTTTTCAATTTCCTGATTGCCGCCCTTTAAATAGGCGTAACCAATGCCGGCGTTATCCTGTTCCCGTCCCCATAACTTGCCGCTTATATTAATTCCCCCGGAATACAGATCCTGGAAACACACGATTGCTTTATCATCGCTCCATCCGAACCTGATCCATGCACCCAGAATATCTCCGATTTCCTGATCAAATGACAGGATAACGCCTTTCAGGGATTCAGTATCACTTCCGTCCGGATTGCTGCAATCATCGCTTGTTGTATCAAACATAACCCGGTAGGTTCCTTCGCCAATGGGTGTTTCAATGGTATAGCCAACCTGGGCTCCGTAAAAATGATAGGATTTATCCTCATCGTTTTTACCTATCTGCATGATAACGCCCTTTACGGCAAGTTTGCCCATTTCCCATTCCATGGCGCCGCCTATATCATATGAAGGCAGAAAGGCGTTGGGACCGTTTGTCAGCGCCTCGTTCATAAACTGAGTGTATTCACAGTTGGCATATTTATTGTCATCCAGATAATCCGTGGCGTCTATTATACCGCCGGTGATACCCAGCTTGTGGTCTTCACTGAATTCAAATGTGTGTTTGTACCATGCAGCAAGCAGATAATCACGGTTACGGCCGTTTATATCCCTTACATCATCTTCCATATCCGCAGCCCATGGCGCCAAAGCAAAAGAATGGTCATCCGTATTAAGTCCGTTTCCTGCACCGAATCCGAACTTCATAAAAACCTGATCATTGTTTGTCGGCTTTATGGATAGCCCCAATTGAATGGGAACAGCCCCGCGGCCAAAGTCCTTTGCACCCGGCCGGTCTTTTGCGCTTTCATACTGGTAAGCGCCTGCTATTATGCCGTTTAATGTTATCTTATCAGTAACTCTGCCCGGCTCTGCCGATTCTTTTGAATCATTAGTTTCCTTAATTTTTTCAAGTTCTGCCAGCCGCTGCTTTATCTGGTTTATTTCCTTTTGCAAGGCATCTTCTTTTATATTCTTATCATCGGCAAGAGCGTTCACAGCAAACATTGTTAAAACTGTAAACAAAACAATTCTTATGATATTTTTCATCTTTATTCGTCTCCTTTACAATCACGTAAAATAATAACTCAAGATTCCAAAAAAAAAGCCACAAAGGTTATCCGCATCTTTTTAGTGCGATATGCCTTCGTGGCCTCAATTATTAATGTATTCTATTAGTTTATTAGGAAACTTCAGTTTCCAGATTAAGCCATCCAGTATTATAACTAATTATGAAAGTCAATAAAAATCTTAACTACGAAGTTAAACGGATAACCTGAAAATCATATGATAACCTCAGTCATTGTTGTCTCTTATCTCCTTTCCTCAAAACTTCCGACAGACTGCAGTGACTCGAAGTAGTACATGTTTTCGATCCGCATCCGCACCCGGTGTTCTTGCCGGAAAGCGTCCGGTAGAATGATCTCCCGGCGAGAATTAACACACCACCTACGATTGTACTTACAATGATGGTTTCAGTCATAATGACCTCCTTATCCTATACCTATCCCAAGCAGCCTGCCTGTCTGGAATGTAAATGTTGTCAACATATAGGCCAATGTCGTGAGCCCCCCGAGCTGCAACAGCGCCCAACTCCACGAATTGCTCTCTCGTTTAGTCACGGCTATGGTTGCCATGCAAGGCGCGCTGATGAGGCAAAAAAGCATGATGCAAAAGCCGACCAAAGGAGTGTAGGTGCTCTTGAGTTTATTCCTAAGCGTTTCGGATTTCTCGTCAGCCTCACCCACAGAGTAAATGATACCCATCTGAGCGACAAAGACCTCCTTTGCTGCAAACGCGCCGATAAGCGCGGTGCCGATTCTCCAATCAAATCCCATCGGCTTCAGAATGGGCTCTAAGCTTTGACCGATGCGACCGGCGATGCTGTTGAGAAGCGCCGCTTCCGCCTCTTTATTGTCAATGGAGGCGAGCTGTTCAGCCTTTTCTTCTTCTCCCATGTTCCCGATCCGGATTTGCTGCCGTGCCGCTGTAAAGAAGAATGTATTGGCATCGTCCAGGCCGGGGAAAGTTGTCATCGCCCACAAAAGAATCGATATGCCGAGAATGATGGTCCCTGCTTTCTTTACATACAGCCAGCCGCGTTCCCACATATGGATCAGCACGCCTTTTAATGTAGGCATCCGGTACGGAGGCAGTTCCATAACAAACGGCACGGATTCACCCTTAAGGATCGTACTGCGAAGGATTTTGGCGCTTACGATGGCAAGGAGAATGCCGATGACATATAAAATCCAGAGCATGGGCGCATGCCAAGCCTGGGGAAAAAAAGCCGGGATAATAAGCGCATAAATCGGCAGCCGGGCGCCGCAGCTCATGAGCGGAATAACGAGCATTGTCGTCAGCCTGTCCCGCCGGTTTTCCAGTGTGCGGGTGGCCATGATCGCCGGAACGGAGCATCCGAACCCGATAAGCATCGGGATGAAGCTTTTCCCATGCAATCCGATCTTGTGCATCAGGCGGTCCATAATGAATGCCGCCCGAGCCATGTAACCGGAATCCTCGAGGATCGCAATGGCCAAAAACAGCAGCAGAATGTTCGGCAGAAACACGATTACACCGCCGACACCGCCGATGATGCCATCCACCAGCAGAGACTTCAGAAGGCTTTCCGAGCCTTCCGGCCACCACCCCCTGACTACCAGGCCCAGCCATCCGAAAAACCCCTCTATCCAACCCATGGGCGGCTCTCCCAGGGTGAAGGTAAGTTGAAAGACAAGATACATCAGACCAAGAAAAATCGGAATGCCGAGAACGCGGTTTGTGATGACGGCATCGATTCTTTCCGAGATTGTATTGCGGATCTCTATGGTGGAACGCACTGCTTCCAGGCAGGCACCGGAGATGAATCCATACCGGCGGCCGGCAATGGCGGTCTCCGGGTGCTCCCCGAGTATTTTTTCTATGTGCAATGCGCTTTTCTCAACCTGCTCGTTTATTTCGGGAGATGCGACCGCAGCCTGTATTTCCTTGTCGTTTTCAAGAAGTTTTATTGACAGCCACCTGGCATTAGCTTTTTCGTTGACCGAACCGCATGTATTAATGAGGGACTCTATCCTGGCAAGCTCTTCCTCGATGTCCCGCCCGTAGTTTATTGCCGGAGCAGGGTGGTCTGGTCCCCGGATGCTTGCCCTGGAGGAAAGTTCTCCGGCCGATTGCTTTTCCACGTTTTGCTTTACCTCCTGCGCGCCCTCTGCTGCGGTTAAAGTGATGGAGTCGAGTAGTTCATTCATCCCCGCACCCTTGTTTCCCACGGTCCGCACGATACGGGCCCCGAAGAACCGCGAGAACATCTCAATATCGAACTCGTGTCCACTCGCTTTGGCCATGTCGCTCATGTTGAAAGCCAGCACAAGGGGCACGCCGAGTTCCATGAGTTGAACCGCAAGATACAGGTTTCTCTCAAGATTTGAGGCGTCAATGATATCGACAACGACATCAGGCTTTTCGTCTATGATGAAGTTTCTGGCCACCAATTCTTCCTCCGAATAGGCGGTCAGACTGTATGTCCCGGGCAGATCGACGATCTGAAATTCGATGTCGCCGTGCCGGCGGAAACCTTCTTTGCGCTCCACCGTCACACCGGGATAATTTCCGACATGCTGGCGAGCGCCGGTTAATTCATTGAATATGGTGGTCTTACCGGAATTAGGGTTGCCCGCAAGTGCTACTACTATCTTGTGTTTCATGGGTTTTATTTATCCTCCTGTTCTATATTTGATGGCCACATTTTTGGGAAATAGCGCTCAAACTGAAATTAGCCATCATATGGGTCGGTTTATCGTGTTTTTTGCCAAGTTTTTTTATCAGAAAACAGGCCGCATGACTGTTGCAATTGACAGGGCAGAGCACTATGTCAGCGCGCTTAAGGCTGTTTTCAAGCTGCTTTGTCCCGCCTTTCATATGCCCGTTATGGTATTCAAAAACGCCTCCGCTGTTTTCGATGAGCTGGCGGTAGAGTGTTTCCATACGGGCAATTCCGCCAACGATAAATACGCATTTCCGGCACAGATCAAAAGCGGGGCAACCGGGTTCGCAGCGCTTTGGGTCAATAAACGAACGCAGGCCTTGCTGGACTATGGCTTTCAATTTTACTCGCTCGTTCATTTCGGAATTAACATGTATGGACATATGGGTTGCCCCGAATATTTCTCTGTTCGCTTTCATTGAAAGATCTGATTGCTTGCCCCCGGCAGTATTTAGGTATGCTAAAAATATTTAGGCTTGCCTAAACTAATTCGCAAAAAAAATTACGCTACTACGATTTTTTGGGCAATTCCGCGCCCCAGCATTATCTGACTGCCCATCACCGCTATGAGAAACGGTCCATGCATGGAATTTTGGAGTACTTTAATCTCCACGCCCGGGACCAATCCCATGGCAGACAACCTGCCCTGGAGTCCCTGGCCTGCGTTTACAGCTACGAGTCTTACGCGCCTGCCAACTTGTACAATTGTCAATGGCATCGGCAATACCTCCCAATTTGGCCTGACTGCGCCCTACAACATTTCAATTTCGATCCCCCCGGTTTCCTCTTTCCGCAAAGAAAGATGGTAGCCTTTAACTTTGATATCGATCGGATCGCCCATCGGAGCAACGCGCTCCACTTCAACGACAGCCCCGATGGTGATGCCCATCTCGACAATACGCTTGTTCGTTTCTCCCCGGGTATTGATTTTCAACACTTTCCCCTTTTGGCCCGGTTTTAAATCCTTCAGCTTTAATATTGTCATTGCTTTCTTACCTCCTCGATTCCTACGTTGTCTAACTTCTTCAAGGGTTAATGAGATGCATTTTTCACAGTTCTCCTGTGTATCGCCCTGATCGCAATGGTAATTGAATCCGGCGATCCACTTTGACCCTCCGCGGGGACAAACCTCCACGAATTCGGCAAACTGGATGAACCGCTCCAGGATAACCCTGGGAATTGAATGCTCCATCAGGCAAGCCGCCTTGTCGGCATCGGCTTCTTCAACGGCGAGTACCTTGACGAAAAAATCGCTGAGCACCTCATGACGACGGATAACATCCTTGGCGGCCATTTTCCCGGTCGGTGTCAGTGAAATCACATCATAAGGAGCGTAGTTGATCAGTTCCTTGTCGGCCAGAGAACGAAGCGCGCCTGTCACCGAAGGGTTGCTTACCTTCAGGCGTTTTGCGATATCTTTGGGTCTAACCGCCTGTTTCTCCGCGATGATATGAAAAATGGCCTCCAGATAGTCCTCCAGACTTGCCGTTAGTGTAAATGCTTTGGTCATTACCATTTTTCACCTCTCAGGTCGTTTAGTTTCATGTTGCCTAAACTTATAAAGGTGAAGCGAAAGTCTTGTCAAGCTTTTTTTTGAACAGGTGCAATTTTATAGCACCTTCGGTACGTCAAAGATAACGCACCTTACCAAGACAGCAGGAACGACCACCTGGTATATTGCTCTGCCTTACGATGAAAAACCATATTAGAAAATTGGCTACGATTAAACAACGCAATCGGTTGACTAATTTTTATTCCGGGGAACTTATTTCTTATCTGACGGAATCTCTGCGAATAAATGAGGTAAAAACGCTTATCATAAACCAAAGGCAGGCGACAAGAATAATGGTTGCACCTGTGGCTGTGTTTGCCCAATCCTGCGCCGAAATTACAAGGCCTGCAATGGCTGATGTTACACTTACCAGAAGAGCCCACCAGAACATAGCGCCGGCCGAACGGGCAAAATTGCGTGCTGCAGCAGCAGGAACGATCAGCATGGCTGTAACCAGAAATACTCCTACCGCCCATACCGAAAACATGACAATCAAAGCAAGCAGCGCGGCGAAAATATACTGATAGGTGGCCACATTTATGCTGTGCGCTTTGGCCAGGGAAGAGTTTAGTCCGATATATAGCAGGCGGTTATAGCTTAGCGCCTGGAAAACCATGAAAGCGATAAACAGAGCAATCAGCCAGAGGATATCGTTATTGCTGATGGTTAAAATATCTCCGTATAAAAAGCGCTGCATATCGCGTGCTACTGAGCGATCACGGCTTACCACGGCCAATCCGAAGGCGATTACTGCCGAAAAAAACACTCCGATAATAGTATCGGAAGACAGCGTGCTTTTCCGTTGCACAGCCATGATGCCAAGACCGACCAGCAAGCCGAAAAGCGGCATGGTCCAGTGAGGATTAATCGAAAAGATAAGCCCCAATGCAACACCGGCAAAAGCCGAATGGCTGATGGCATCCGAGAAAAAAGCCATACGGAAGTTTACCACCTGGACACCCATGGCAGCGGCCATTGGCGCAAGCAGTATCAGCCCTACCATCGCCTGTTGCATAAATACGGCTCGAAGGCACTCAAAGGGAAGAAGTTGAGCAACTATATGATAGACGGGCGACAGATCAGGCATTTTGATCCTTATTACAACATGGTCCGGAGCAGACAGCGCTGCCGTCCGGCATTGAACGTGAATCCACCATGCCCATGTGCATCCCGAAAATAGCCGTTAGATTCTCATTGGTCAATGCCTGACGCGGAGGTCCTTGTGCTGCGACTTTGTGGTTAAGACAAATGACATGGGTGGCATGGTGTGTAACAGTTGCAAGATCATGACTGACCATAAGCTGGGTGAATCCCTTTGCCTTTCGAAGCCCGTCAAGAAGTTCACAAAAGATGTATTCACCCTGAAAATCAACACCCGAAGCCGGTTCATCCAGCACCAGAAGCTTAGGTTCCTGCTGTAATGCCAAAGCAAGAAGTACACGCTGCATTTCACCTCCGGAAAGAGCGCCGAGTTTACGTTCGGCAAGATGTTCGGACTTTACTGAGGCAAGGTGTGCAAGAGATCGTTTTTTCATATCATTGCGAATTCCAAACCAGAGCGGTTTTTTCTGGATGCCCATAGCAAGAAATTCTGTAACAGTAACGGGCATTCCGCGATCAAAAGCAAACCGTTGAGGGACATAGCCTATTTTTGAACATCCGCCGTTTATATTGGATGTTGTATGTATAAAACCTTTATAAGGCACTTCGCCGAGCAGGGCTAAAAGCATTGTGGTTTTTCCGGCGCCGTTAGGACCGATAATAGCGGTGCAGCCTCCCAGCGGCACAATGGCTGTTACACTGTCAAGAATCAATATGCCTCCGCGTTCGACGGTTACGTTCTCGAACGAGACGGCCGTGCCGGCAGACTTTTCAGTTAAATCCGGCTTATTCATTGAGTATCTTTTTCAGAATATTTAAATTTTTGCGCATGACCGTCTCATAATAATCCAGCGATGCGTTTTCAGGGCCGGTTGCAACCGGGTCCAAAGTTTCGGCAGCAATACCGGCTTCTTTTGCTATAGTCTGGCCGATTTTTTGGGGATATTGAGGTTCGGTGAAAATCGCTTTTGCCTTTTCATGCCGGATGGTTTTTACAATATTAAGCATTTCTGCCGCAGAAGGCTCCTGGCCTGCATGCTCCTGAACCACAGCAACAACCTTAAGTCCCATATCCCTTGCAAGATAATCAAATACGCCATGCTGGGTTACAATACGCTTGTTTTTAACCTGCCTTCCCAGAGCTGAAAAATCGTCGGCCAGTTTATTCATTTTTTTTGCATAAGCTCTGGCATTTTCAGTATAGATTGCTGCTCCTGATGGGTCTATCCCGGAAAGCTTGCCCGCTATATTTATCGCCAAAAGAGCTGCCATGCGAGGACTTGCAAAAAGATGCGGATTATTGCCCTCATGGTGTTCGTGTTTATGCTCATCGCCTTCGTTTGTGTGTTCTATATGATGATCACCGTCCGAATAGTTAAGAATATTATTGATGCCGTTGGAGCTGTCAATGATTTTCAATGACGAATTGGCTTTTTTTAGCGGTGCGCCAAGAAATTCCTCCATGCCAAGCCCGTTTATAATCAGAACATCGGCCTTTGAAAGCTTTTGCATGTCCTGTGGTGTAAGAGCATAATCATGCGGACAGCCAACTTGAGCCGGGATCATCAGTTTGACATTTACGTTGTTTCTGCCATTAGTAACAATTCGCGTAATTTGGCTGATAGGAAAGGTGGAAGCCAATAAGTTAATATTTTTATCAGCCGCCGAGACTTTTGAATAACATGCTAACAAAATAATGCAAAAATAAACTATTGCCATCTTAAACAAAATGCATCTATTTTTCATAACCCACCTTACTTTAAAAGGAAAATATCTATTTGCTATCTTTTGTTAACTTCTGCCTGATAAAAGTAAAAAAACGTTTCCAATCTTGAATGCACAGCGATATAAAAGCACCAACGGTTCCAGCAGATGCCATGCCAACCGGACACCCTTGCCGGCCGCAAAATGGACAAATAACAAACATCGCGTAAAGACCCGTGAATCCAAACCACCAACCTATGAATCTAAAAAGATAGCCAAACGGGGACATCTTAATTTTACCATTCAACTTGCCAGTCGTTTCATTTGAAGTAACTTTTTCGGTTTTCATATCTTTCTAACCCATATGGTTAAGCCACTTAAGTCCTGAAGGTCTGTAAACCCCAATTTTATTTCTGCTATTGCGAATGCATTTGCATCATAGGTTTTATTCACTTTCAAGTCAACAGGTATTGCAAATGTATTTGCAATAAAGAAGATGATCGGATATACAATAAACAATAAAGAGGTATTGATGATGAAACGGAAAACATCACAACGAGTTGCAATCAAACAAATATTTCGGCGTGAAAACAGACCCCTGGGTGTGGAGGAAATTCTTAAAGCGGGCCGTGAGATCGTGGAGTCTTTAAATCAGGCCACGGTCTATCGCAATCTTAAATTGCTGGTTGAAAACGGATGGCTCAAACCGATAAGCCATCCCGTACACGGAATTTTATATGAGCAAACCGGCAGGGGACATCACCATCACTTTCATTGCCGTATTTGTGACCGTGTTTTTGAGCTTCCGGGATGTCTGCTAAGTGAAATTAAAACAGTTCCTGAAGGATTTGTGACGGAAAAACACGAGATTTTTCTGTCTGGAATTTGCCCCGCATGCACGGAATAATTTGGGGGATGATTTTGAATAATTTCTTTCTTCCATGAAAGTTTTACTATTTGCGGTTTGAATAAATCGTGCTATATATTTAGCATTTAATTTATAATAATATAACAAGGTAGATAAATCAATGAATCCTATAGCAAAACAGCTTAACCAGACTATTGAAAACCAAAATCCGAATCTGCTTGATATGTTATCTTCTATTGGAAAAAATCTTTTTTTCCCCAAAGGCATATTGAGCCAGAGCGCCGAAGCAAAGCAGAAAGCGTACAAGCTGAACGCAACTATAGGAATAGCAGAGGAAAACGGTAAAACAATGCATTTTCCTTCTGTTATGTCTTTATTAGACGGTATTCCTGCCGAAGAAGCATTGACTTATGCACCGTCTTTCGGAATTCCTGAATTAAGGAAAATATGGCAGGATTCCATTTATAAAAAAAATCCCTCCCTTGATGGTAAAACAATAAGTATGCCTGTTGTTACCTGCGGTATCACGCATGCTGTCAGTGTAGTTGCCGATTTATGGGTTGATCCTGATGATGTTGTTATTCTGCCTGACATGATGTGGGGTAACTACAATATGATACTTAATGTCAGAAAAGGGGCAAGAGTAAGCCAGTACCCGATTTTTACACAAAAAGGTGAATATAATCTTAGTGCGTTTGAGCAATTAATTAAAACCGAAGCTAAGAAACATAAGAAAATAGTAGTACTTCTCAATTTCCCTCATAATCCCACAGGGTATACTGTTACGGAAAAGGAGGGGGATGGTATTGCTGATATCCTGTTAGATGTCGCTTCAAAAGGCACAAATATAGTTACAATATGCGATGATGCATATTTCGGATTATTTTATGAAGATAAAACTTTAAAAGAATCTGTTTTTACCCGTATTTGCGATAGATCCCCCAACCTGCTTGCTATAAAAGCGGATGGAGCAACCAAGGAAAACTACGTCTGGGGCTTAAGGATTGGTTTTATTACTTATGGATGCAAAATTGATGGTGAGCCCGAAAAGGTTTATGATGCGCTTGAGAAAAAAACAGCCGGATGTATAAGGGGTAACATTTCAAATGTTTCGCACTTAAGCCAGACTATCGTTTTAAAATCAATGCAAGGCGGAAACTATGCTGATGAAAAAAAGCAAAAGTTTGAAATCCTGCAAAGCAGAGCAATAAAAGTAAAAGAAGTTGTTTCAAATCCAAAATACAAAGATATCTGGGAAGTTTATCCTTTTAATTCGGGATATTTTATGTGTATAAAATTAAATGGTCTCGATGCTGAAACTTTAAGGGTGCATCTTCTTGATAAATATGGAGTGGGCCTTATTTCAGTTGGAAAGAGCGACCTGCGAATTGCATTCTCCTGTCTCGAAGAAAAGGATATACAGGAACTATTTGATATTATATTTCAGGGGGCCCATGATATCATGGGCAATATAAAATAATTTCATTAGTTTCGTTATCACTTTAATTATCCGGGTTATTATTACAAATAAATATTTTAAATCGGATGTTACTCTTTTAAAACACGGTTAAATTGATTTTGTGATATGAAAAGACCGTCTTCATGATTCCAAACTAATCATATTTAGGTGATCGGTATGAATATTCAGTCTGGCAATGAGAAGCATCAGGCAAAAAAAATCAGATCTCTGGGGCTTTGTCTTGGTGCATCTACTATTTCTGCGGTTTCAGCAGAGTCTTTACAGTATAATGAAAATACTTCATCTGATACATTAGCAAAGCCTCAAATCAAAGACTTTATAACTCTTTCTCATGAGGGAAATCCAAGGCAAACTCTTCTTTCCGTATTTGAAAGGTTCGGCTGGTCTTTTGACAGAATATGTTCGACAGGACGCAGATTTCATAAACTTTTAAATCTGTCAACGATTTCTGAGCCGGAGGCAGTAGAATATGCCTACCGCTTCGTAAAACCGCCGGAAACAGCATGTCCTGCAATTGTTTCTGCAGGTGGTGAAAGCTTTATGGTATATATTTTAAACCATGCAGGAAGGATTACAAATGTTCTGACAGGAAATAAGTGTGCTTCCGGAACCGGGGAGTTTTTCCTCCAGCAGCTTAGAAGAATGAATGTTTCGGTTGAAGATGCAGCCACTTTTGCAGCGGCGGAAGAGCCTTATCATGTTTCCGGACGCTGTTCCGTTTTCTGCAAATCAGACTGTACTCATGCCACTAATAAAGGAATTCCCAAATCAAAAGTTACTTCCGGATTGTGTAAAATGATGGCAAATAAGATTCTGGAGCTTTTGAAAAAAGTAAATAAAGAAAATATAATGATAACCGGCGGAACCACGCAAAATAAAATGATGATTGATTATTTGCACAATGAAATATCCGGCCTGATAATTCCCAAAGAGGCTCCTTATTTTGAAGCTCTGGGCGCAGCTTTATGGGGACTTGAACATGAGACTCTTTCTTTTGCCGGTGCCGATACCTTGTTTAAGAGTGAATCAACTTCTTTTGAAATACTTTCTAAATTAATAGACTTTAAAGACCTGGTTGAATTTAAAAGCATGCCGAAAGGTGATGTTAAAGCAGGAGATATATGTACTTTAGGTCTTGATGTGGGATCTACCACCACAAAAGCAATACTTCTGAGAAACAGTGATAATTCAATCCTTGAATCGGTTTATCTGAGAACAAACGGAGATCCGGTTGGGGCATCTGTAAAGTGTTATGATTATATCCTGAAAGAAGTAATTAAAAAAACGCCGCTTTCAGGTATAATCATAGAAGGGCTTGGTGTTTGCGGCTCGGGACGTCAGATAGCCGGTCTTCATGCTTTAACAGACGGTGTAATAAACGAAATTATTGCTCATGCATCGGCAGCCGTTTATTTTGATCCTAAAGTAGATACAATCTTTGAGATAGGGGGCCAGGACGCAAAATATACATATATTGTAAACTCGGTTCCTTCCGATTATGCGATGAACGAAGCCTGCTCAGCCGGCACCGGTTCATTTCTGGAAGAATCCGCGCTTGAAACGCTTGGTATAAAAATGGAAGATATAGCAGCAATTGCATTAAAGGGAACAATGCCTCCGAACTTTAATGATCAGTGCGCAGCGTTTATTTCTTCAGATATAAAAAATGCAATACATGAAGGGTTGAATCAGGAAGATATAGTCGCAGGTCTGGTATATTCCATATGCATGAATTATTCGAACAGAGTTAAAGGAAACCGGCCTGTAGGAGAAAAAGTATTTATGCAGGGAGGAGTTTGCTACAATCATGCCGTTCCTCTTGCAATGGCGGCTTTAACCGGCAAACATATTGTTGTTCCTCCTGAACCTGGGCTCATGGGAGCATTCGGGGCTGCTCTTGAGATTAAAAAAAGAATTGAAACCGGTTTAGCGGAAAAGAAACGTTTTGACCTTGAAGTACTCGCAGGCCGTGAGGTTAAGTATGGAAAACCCTTTATATGCCACGGTGTAAAAAATGATTGCGACCGCCGCTGCAACATCGCCGTTATTGAACTTGAAAATAAAAAATACCCTTTTGGAGGAGCGTGCAACCGATATTATAATATTCGGAACAACATAAAAAGTGATGATGAAAAACTCGATTTAGTACGTATCCGTCAGAAACTTGTTTTTGAAAAATACGCTGCTTCAGGGCAGGTCGTAACTGCAAACGGATTAAAAGGCCGTGTTGGCATAAACAGAAGCTTTCTTGTAAATACATACTATCCTTTATATTCAAATTTTTTTGCCCGGCTTGGATTCGAAACCGTATTGCCTGATATTGTCTCAAAGGAAGGAATCGATCAGAAAGGCGCTGCTTTTTGCTATCCGGTTGAGCTTGCTCATGGGTTTTTCTCGTCTCTGATTTCCGGAGAAGATTTTCCGGAGTTTATTTTCTTACCACATTTTAAAGCTGTTCCGGCTTTTAACGGAAATAATAATTCACAGGTATGTCCTGTTGTTCAGGGGGAAACATTTTATCTTCAGACTGCTTTTAAGAACAAGCTTGACAATATTAAGAAGAAAGGCACAAAAATAATAACCCCCCTTATCGATCTTAGCAAAGGAATTGAATCTGCAAAAAAACCTCTTTTTGAAACAGCTATAAAAATGGGATTTGGCAAAAGAGCGGCACAAAAAGCTTTTACCGAAGCACTTTATGCTCAGAAAAAATGTTTTGATGAAATGAAAGCTATTGGAAAACAAGCATTAATAGATCTTGCAAAAGATCCATCTAAATTTGGTGTAGTGATTTTTGCCAGACCTTACAACGGGTTTTGCGAAGAAGCTCACATGGGAATACCCCGCAAATTAGCCTCAAGAGGTATCCTTGTGCTGCCTTTTGATTTTCTTGATTTTAAAGATGAAGAAAGCAGACCTAATATGTATTGGGGTATAGGAGAGATGCTGATCAAAGCGGGAAATTATGTAAAACGTAATCCCCAGCTGTTTGGAACTTTTATAACCAATTTTTCCTGTGGCCCCGATTCTTTTCTTATCGGCTATTTCAGAGAGATTATGGGATCGAAACCTTCGTTAACTCTTGAACTTGACAGCCATTCAGCAGATGCAGGGCTTGAAACAAGAATCGAAGCATTTCTTGATATTATAAATTCATACAGAAGACTTGTATCCGCCAATAAAATTGCTGCCAGAAAAAACGGCTTTGTTCCTGCTAAAGTGATTCTTAAAAACGGGATTACGAGAGTAACCGCCTCAAACGGCAGGGAGCTTTTGCTGACCGATCCTGATGTTAAAGTGCTTCTTCCTTCAATGGGAAGATTGCCTACAGAATCACTTGCTGCAGTATTTCGCGCAAACGGTTTCAACGCAGAACCCCATCCTCCTTCAGATATGGCAATCTTGAAACTTGGTCGTGCAAACACTTCATGCAAGGAATGCCTGCCTTTATTACTTACAACCGGATCTCTGCTTAATTATATAAACAATGGTAAACAAAATGGTGAAGTTCTTGTTTATTTCATGCCTACTTCTTGTGGCCCATGCAGGTTTGGCCAGTATCATATTTTTATGGAGGATCTTATAAAAAGGTTGTGTATCCCTAATGTGGCAATGTTATCTCTTTCATCTGAGAACGGCTACTGCGGAATGGGGAACAATTTTTACAAAAGAGGATGGTGGGCGGTTGTTATCTCCGATATTATGGAAGACATAAGATCCATGATTTTAGCTAATGCTGTTGATCCGGGATATGGCATAAAAATTTTTGAGGAAGAATGGAAGCTGATTCTTGAACAGATGGAAAAAGGCGATTTTAACAGCCTTGAAAACATTCTTAAAATTACATCAAAAAGATTGAGTACTATCCCAATGAAGCTACCACCGGACGAAGTCCCGAAGATATCGCTTGTCGGTGAGATATTCGTAAGAAGAGATTCGATATCAAGACAGTATATTACGGAAAAACTGGCGGCTATGGGGTTTGCAACGCTTTGTGCTCCTGTTTCCGAATGGCTGCACTATTGTGATTATTTAGTCGATAACAATCTTTCCGATTCACAAATGAATGCTTTGGGAAAATTGTCTTTTGTCATTAAAAAAAGAATTATGAAAAAAGATGAGATAAAAATAAAGCAAATTCTGTCACATTCAGGGCTTGTGCATGCTGAACCGATAAGTGCAAAATCTATAATAAAAACCGCTATGCCTTATATATCACCTGAACTTACAGGAGAAGCAATATTGACTGTGGGAAGTTCACTGTCAGAGATTGCTTCACATACATGCGGAGTAATATCGGTAGGGCCTTTTGGATGTATGCCAAACAGAATTTCCGAAGCAATTTTAACTGAAGTAATGAATAAAGAGAATAAACTTGCTGCAAGTCCGGGTGACATGCGCCTTAAAGCAGTGCTTTCTGATATTGACAGCCTTCCGTTTCTTGCTATTGAAAGCGATGGATCTTCTTTTCCTCAAGTTATAACAGCTAAGCTGGATGCATTCTGTCTGCAGGCAAACAGATTCCATTCGGTTTTGATGAACTCAAAATAAGCCGGGAAACCAGGAGAAAGGTTCAAGGAGGAAGGAGGAAGGAGAAAGGAGAAAGGATCAAGGTTCAGGGGAGGAAGGGAAAGATAGTTCGTAAGCTCATAAGTTGGTAAGTTGATAAGGGAAAATATTGTTTATAGTTTTATAATTTCGAAGCAATTGTCGGTAAGATCAATAAGAAGTATTTTATTTCTTAAGAGGGCACCTTTTTTCAAAAGTACTTTGATTGCTTCCGAACACTCAAGCGATGCTATCAGTGAAACACAGTGCGGCAGTGTGCCGATAGAAGATTCTGCTCCTTTGTCCGGTGTATTTTGAGCTTTACCATAAATGAGTTTAAGCCCGGGATCTTCAGGAAATATTGTGGTGATATGACCGTAGCTTCCTGCGATTGCTGCTGATACAAAACAGCAGCCTGCTTTTTTAGATGCTTTTTCAAGGACAAAACGCCCTGCGATAGAATCAAGGCAGTCTATAACTACATCTGAGTTTTCAATAAGGGCTGAAGCGTTTTCATCATTTAAATATATCCTATGAGAAAATACCGAAACACAAGAGTTGATTTCATTTACTCTTTTTTTTGCTGCATCGGCCTTTGGTGTGGGAATGTTACTTTCCTTACTTAAAATCTGACGGTTTAAATTGCTTTCTTCAAATATATCTCCATCAATTAGGTTCAAGGTTCCGATTCCGATCCTTGCAAGTATTTCGCAAACCGTTCCACCAAGTCCTCCGAGGCCTGCAATACTTACTTTGGACTTTAAGAGGCTTACCTGATCTGCACAAGATAACGATTTCATATTTCGCACATAACGTTCAGGTATGATTTGTGCTTCCAAAGAGGCAATCTCAATCTTGTGGCGGCTTATTCCCGACTCATCAGATATGTTTTTAATATTATTTAGTGAAATGCTTTTGTATGGCGTATTATCAGGAAGTGCTTTGTTGACTGAAAGCGCATGTATTTTATTTATAATATCACTTTCCAAAGTTTATATACCTTTTTTATAATATCATTAGCTAAAATGTTATTAAAAGTCAAAAAGAAAGTCCATGTTCTGGTAGGCTCATGTTAACTTGTTGTATTTATATATATTTGTATTATAGCAATTTGTTTGCACATTATTTTTGTTGACTTTCAGTTTAAGTGCCCATAGTGATTAACATCAAATTTAGGCGCTCCTTCGGAGCATAAAAGGGAACCCCGTGTAAATCGGGGACGGGCCCGCCGCTGTAATCGGGGACGAAAGCCGCATATTTTGCCACTGTCTGTTCATAAACAGATGGGAAGGCGCGGTCAGTACCTGTTGAATTTTTAAAAAAGGATCTTTATTCAACAGGGCAAGTAGGTTAATCCGAGAGTCAGAAAACCTGCCTGAATTTAAAAGTGTAATCTCCGCGGCAAAGAGAGTGCAACTTAGTATCTTGAGGATAAAAAAGGGTAATCCCCGGGACGATATAATCGGTCCGGGGATTTTTTTTGCCCGGACCTGACTGGAACTTATTAAAATTAATTCAGAAGGGGGGGAAAAGTGAAAAGGATTTTATCGGGGTTTATGTCAGTTATATTTTTATTGGGGTTTCCTGCAGCCGTATTTTGTGAAGAAGTAAAAAAAGGTATTCAGTCTCCACCGGTTTTAGATGAAATAGTAGTCAGCGCTACAAAGACTGAGGAGAAGAGAAAAGATATCGCAAATTCGGTAATCGTAAAAGACGAAACGGATATAAATGAGTTTGCGGCACAGTCAGTAGGAGAATTATTGGCGAATGAGCCTGGGATTGACTGGCAAACATACGGTAATTATGGAGGCGCAACACAGGAGTTGCATATTCGAGGAATGAGAGGCAATGCCACCCAGGTGTTTGTAAACGGTATCAATGTTGGTTCTCCATCATTGGGAAGTGCAGATGTTGGCAGAATACCGCTTAATAATATCGAGCGGATTGAAGTTGTAAAAGGTTCGGGATCACTACTTTATGGTTCAGGAGCAATGGGAGGTACGGTAAATATTATAACAAAGCGGCCTTCAAGAGACATTACGGATCTTAAAGTCAGTGCCGGTTACGGATCACAGGATACTTATCGTTTATCCGCAGAACAAGGTATGTTTATAACTGATGATTTCGGATATTATCTTACTGCCGGCAGAATGGAAACCGATGGATTTCGGGCTAATAGTTATCTAAGGCAGACCGATACATCTTTAAAATTGTTACTGGATAAGAGTGATTTTATTGATATAAGTCTATATGGTGATTATATGTACAGAAAATATGGTGTGCCCGGAGTTGAGCCGCCTTCCGGCACACAGGCTTATTATATAGGAGGGATTAAATTTTACAGCGATGACTCATCATCGGTGTTGAATCACAGCAGTGATAAAGACTGTCATATTGTATTGGAAGCAAAAGGCAATCCTTTGAAATGGTTGGGTTATAATATCAAAGGGCATTATACAAATATGGATAATTATAACTATGAGCGTTATGCATTTGATGGTACAGGATCTGAAAACTGGATAACAAACAGGATTGCAGGAACTGACGGCAATATTAATATACATCCTTTTGAGGGAGGTAATCTTCTGATAGGGGGTGAATATAAGGACTTTGACTGGAAGAATAAATCGTTTGATCTGGATGCTGCTGGTGTAAAGTCGGTTAAGACGACTACTGAAGCTCATATGTTCACTCAGGGCGCCTTTACCGAGGCTCAATACAGGCCGTCACAGTATTTGAAAGCTATTGCCGGGGTCAGACATGAGAATCACTCTGTTTTCGGTTCTGAAAATATGCCGCTGTTTGGGTTGGTTATAAATCCCTTTGAAACAACGGCATTAAAGCTTAATCATGGAAAACACTTTCTGGCACCCACCTTCAATGACCTTTTCTGGCCGGCCGGTCCTTATTCCAGAGGAAATCCGGATTTAAAGCCCGAAATCGGCTGGCATACGGATATTGGTTTGGAACAGTCATTAATTAATGATAAAGTATTTATTTCGTTATTCTATTTTCATTGGAATGTAGATAATAAAATCGAATGGCAGCCGGATTCCCAGGGTGTCTGGAGCCCCATAAATCTGGAAGGTTATAAGGCAGATGGTGTTGAGGCCGGAATCACAATTGGTTCATTTTATAATTTTAAGCTGGGTTTAAACTATACTTATACGGATGCGGAAGAGAAAAGTCGTGCTTATACAAGACAGGATTATGGATGGCCGCCGTTTTTGCCGCCGGATTTTCGTTATGACATAGTAAATCGACGCGCAACCAATACTCCCGAACACCAGTTCAGGGGTGATCTCACTTATAAAAGTAATTTTGGGCTAACCGCAACTGCTACGGCCCGATATGTAAGCGATAAGGTTATGTACCAAACTGAAACCACAGTATATCCCGATACCAAGACAGTAAAATACACGATGGGTTCTTACTGGACTGCCGATTTGAAGGTAGAACAGAGGTTATATGAGCATTGGATACTTTCGCTTTCCGGTAATAATCTGTTCGATAAGGATTATGATACACATTTAAGTTCATTTACCGATCAGAGCACGTTCGAATCAAAGACAACAAATTATCCCGGGGCAGGAAGATCGGTCTTTTTCAATATAAAATATGAGTATTAACATCTGTGGCGGCATATAAAATGCCGCCATAGTTAAGTTGGTAAAAATGAACTATAAAATAAATTTTAAAAAAGCATTGTTTGTTATAGCGGTATTTGCCTTATGCAATTTTAAGCTGGCATTGTGCTACCCTCTTGAGTTTATCGACCATTCCGGTAACAAAATCAATATCGACAAAATACCGTCATCGGTAGTATCCCTTGTCCCATCCGTCAGCGAAATAATTTTTAAACTTGGAGCGGGAGAAAGTCTGAAAGCTGTGACTATTTATGATACTTCTCCTCCGGAGGTAAGTAAAAAAGAAATTGTCGGAGGATTCTTTTCACCTTCTGTTGATAAGATCGAAAAGATAAATCCTGATGTTATCTTCTATTCAAAGCTGCAAAAAAATGTAGTTGAAAGATTGAAAAATAAAAAATGTATATTGATCAATCTTGAACATGATTCCGTATCAGACTCCTTTGATGTGATTTTTACATTGGGTAAAATTTTTAATAAAGAAGATGAAGCAAAAAAGATTGCAGAACAAATCAAGGAAGAATTTTTGCTTATTTCAGAAAAAACAAGCCGGATTCCCGAATCAAAGAAACAACGAGTAATAAGGCTTATGGGAAGAGATACAATAATGACTCCCGGGGATGACTCATTCCAAAATGAGTTTATACGTTTTGCAGGAGGTATCGCTCCTGTACTCAATAAAAAAGGGAAAATAGTTACTGTTACCAAAGAGGAATGGATCAAATTCAACCCCCAGGTTATTTACGGCTGTGGCGGTGACACAATAAAAGCTGAGAAAATGTTTAAAGAGCCGGGCTGGAAAGATGTGGATGCGGTAAAAAACGGCAGGATATATAATTTTCCCTGTGAGTTGACTTGCAGGGCTTCTGTTAATTCGGGATATTTTGTTTCATGGCTTTCTGCAAGAATTTACGGCGATGAGTTTTCCGATGCTTCAAAATTTGTATTGGAAGAAAAGGTTTTTAAATCAAAAAAAATCGATGTAGATCTTGATTATATAAAAGATATACACATTGATTACAGCAAAATTTATGATTTTGGCAACAAGACTCTGGTAGTGGAATTTAAAAAGCCGCTTTCAATAATATCGACACTTGAAGGACAGCGTAATGGCATAAAAACAGTTGGCAATCATTATTCTCCTCCGCCATGCTGGGGTATTGGGCATAATGAAGGTTTCGAGGCGCAACGGGATCATGTTTATAAAGTCATTGGGAAATCATTAAAAGACTCAAGTTTTCTCTTCACCGGAGCGGATATGGACAATCTTTCTATCAAACGCAAAGAATTTAAAGATATGGTTGTCTATGCTCTGGTAACTGCCGGAGTTAAATCCAATGCTATGCGGATGTCGGTGGATGAAGGGATGTTTTATGAACCGGGAACAATAAATATCATTATTTTAACTAATATGAAGCTGACTCCAAGGGCCATGACAAGAGCTATCATATCAGCAACAGAAGCCAAGAGCGCCGTTATGCAGGATATTGATGCGAGAAGTACTTATACCCCTATTGTTAACCAGGCCACAGGAACAGGTACGGACAACATTCTGGTGGTAGAAGGCGCCGGAAAAGAATTGAAAAATGCAGGAGGTCATTCCAAACTGGGTGAATTAATCGCAAAAGCAGTTTATGAGGGGGTTTCGGAAGCTATATATAATCAGAATGGAATAATTGCAGAGCGTAATATCTTTTCGCGTTTAAGAGACAGAAATCTTAGTGTATTTGAGATACTTTCTGCATACGGATGTGAATGCAGCTCCAAAGAATCCGGTATGGTAGGCGAATTCGAAGATCTTTTACTTCAACCCCGTTATGCTTCTTTTTTAAAAGCATCTTTTGCTTTAAGCGATGATTATGAAAAAGGCCTTATTAATGATCTGAGTTCTTATGAATTATGGTGCAAGCAGGTGGAAGAAGAAATAGCCGGGCATGAAATAACTGAAGATAAGGATTATCTTGCCGGAATAGATTTGCCTGTTGTTGTTGATATGGCTGTAAATTCATTGTTAAACGGTATTCATGCAAGAAAGAGCAGTTCACCAGAATGATTTGACCATTTTGATGATATTGGTTATTGTTGAGTGATGAAATTTATTATAATTGATGAATTACTAAAGAATCCAGAAATTGTCATACCGGCGAAAGCCGGTATCTGGAACATATTGGATTTACTGGTTTCCGGCGTTCGCCGGAATGACGGAAAATGTTGTTTTCCGACTTTTTACCGGATCTTTACATTTGCTTTTTTGGTTTGCCTGTTTGCAACCAGTGCCTGGTCCGGTTCCAGAACCGTTATCGATCAAGTGGGGCGTTCTGTTACTGTTCCTTCAAATCCGCAAAGGATTGTAGCCCTTGCACCAAGCATAACCGAGATTGTTTTTGCTCTGGGGCAGGAACATCGTTTAAAAGGAGTCACCCAGTTTTCCGATTATCCTGCTGAGGCAGAAAAGATTCCTGTGGTGGGTTCTTATGTGAATCTGGACATTGAAAAAATCGTAGCTTTAAAACCTGATTTATGTATTGCCATAAAAGACGGAAATTCCAGAAATACTGTGCAGCAGCTTGAGTCCTTTAATATACCGGTTTATGCTGTAAACCCTAAAAACCTTGAATCTGTAATGGAAACTGTTGTTGAAATCGGAAAACTCCTTGGAGTTCATGAGAAAGCCAAATCGCTGGTTGACAATATGTATGCCAGAGCAGAAAGGGTTAAGGCCCTTGTTTTAAAAACCAAATCCAGGCCACGGGTCTTCTTCCAGATTGGAATTGCTCCTATTGTATCTGTAGGTACCCATACATTTATCCATGAGCTTATTACGCGTGCAGGAGGCCAAAATCTTACCGAGGGGCCTATCCCTTATCCAAGATATTCCAGAGAACAGGTTTTGGCAATGGCCCCGGAAGTTTTTATTATCACATCTATGGCAAGGGGTGAGGTTTTTGAGAAGGTGAAGGCCGACTGGAGCCGA
Organism: Desulfobacterium sp. N47; assembly: GCF_051233685.1. NCBI lineage: Bacteria > Pseudomonadati > Thermodesulfobacteriota > Desulfobacteria > Desulfobacterales > Desulfobacteriaceae > Desulfobacterium > Desulfobacterium sp. N47. Next base: position 17,969 of record NZ_JBAMMY010000185.1, on the reverse strand, counting down.
TGGAAAGATTTGCCGGCGATAAAAAATAACCGCATTTATCTTGTTGACTCTAATATATTGGATCGTCCCACACCCAGACTGGTGGATGGCCTGGAAATGCTGGTTAAAATAATACATCCCGAACTCTTCAGTAATAAATCAGGTTCACAGTTCCGGGGTTCACGGTTCAAGGTTAGAGAGTGATATAAAGCATGAAAACCGCACCTCATTATATTACTAAAAGACTTTTACTGCTGTCTCTGTTTTTGTTTGTATTATTGCTTGTCTGTGTTTTTGCCGGGATTTCCTTAGGTTCCACTGGAGGAGGATTTAAATGGGTATGGAATTCAGTTATGGGTCAGACCGCCGCTGATTCTATGTTAAACACTATTATATGGAAGATTCGTTTTCCAAGAGTGATAATGGCTGTTTTGGTGGGCGCTACTTTGTCTTTGGGAGGTCTGGTATTTCAGGCGCTTTTGAGAAATCCTCTGGCGGAGCCTTATATTTTAGGCATTTCCGGGGGTTCCGCAATAGGAGCCATTATCGGTATTCTCGCCGGGCTGTCACTTTTTCCAGGTGTCAGTTTATTGGCATTTTCAGGCAGTATTATTATACTTCTATTAATTCTTGTCATGTCTTCAGGCCAGTCTATTTTAAAAAAAGACTCTTTGCTTCTATCAGGGGTTATAATTAATGCATTCTGCGCAGCCGTGATTATGTTTCTCATTTCAATGGCGCATGATTCAAAAATTCATAATATCATGTTCTGGCTTATGGGTGACTTGTCAATGATTGAGATGCGGCATGTCGGATATCTTGCATTGATACTTCTGCCGTGTTTCGTTATCATTTTTATTTTTTCAAATTCCATGAATCTTATGCTTTTAGGAAAAGAAATGGCCCAGTCTATGGGAGTAAACATCAAAGCGGTAACTATTACTCTGCTGATAACAACTTCTCTTATGGTAAGTGCCACTGTTGCTAATTGTGGTCTTTTGGGCTTTGTGGGTCTTGTTATGCCTCATCTTTTGCGTTTAACTTTCGGATCTGATCACCGCATACTGGTGCCAGCTTGTGTCCTTGCCGGAGGATCATACATGGTACTTTGTGATTTGCTGGCAAGAAGTCTTCCACAACAGGGAGAAATGCCGGTAGGAGTTATTACTGCAATGATAGGCGCACCGCTGTTTATATTTCTGCTCAAAAGGTCCACGCGATGAGTAATGCAATTGATATAAGCGGGCTAAATTGTGCCTATGGGGAAAATACTGTTCTGAAAGATATCGGTTTTTCAGTAAAATCCGGCGAATTATTTATTATTATCGGCCCTAATGGTTCGGGAAAGACGAGTTTGCTTAAAACTATATCCGGAAATTTGAAATTCGAAGAGGGAACGATTAAAATATTTGGCCGGCATATTAATGAATTTTCCAGAAAGTCTCTTGCAAGATCCGTTGCGCTTGTTCCTCAAAATGTACCCACGGATTTTCCTTTTACTGTTAAGGAACTGGTTCTTATGGGGCGTTCTCCCTATCTGGGAATTTTAGGTCTTCCTGAAAAAGAGGATTTTGAAATTGCAGAACAGTCTCTTGCTTTTACAGGAGCAGAACATCTTTCTTCACGTAAACTGGATCAGTTAAGCGGCGGAGAAAGGCAACTGGTTTTTATCGCAAGAGCAGTGTGCCAACAGACCGGTATTATTCTTCTGGATGAGCCTACTGCATCCCTTGATCTGTCGCATCAGGTGAACATAATGGATCTTATGGAAAAACTTGTGGAGATGAAAGGGCTCACAGTTGTTATGGTGTCTCATGATATAAACCTTGCCGCCATGTATGCCGATACGCTGCTTTTACTCAAGAACGGTAATGTTATAAGCATCGGGACGCCCGAAGATGTCCTTACATTTAAGGTGCTTGAGGAGGCATACGGTTGTACGATTATAGTGGATGAGAGTCCTCTTGGAAAAGTTCCAAGGATCACGCCTGTGCCACAAAAGTATATCGGTGGAATTACAAGTTAACCGGCAAAATCGGCTAAGACTCGTAAAGCATTGTTATAGATTTTAAAGGAGAACAGATGAATTTAACACAAATATTGATGGATATAGCTATAGGGGGAAGCACATGGATTCTTATGCTTCTAATAGTCCTAAGCATCTTATCAATCGCCCTTATCATAGAAAAATCCATTCTCTATACCCGATGGTTAAGAGAAACAAAAAGATTATGGGAAGAGGTGAAGAAATATTTTGAGAGCAATAGTTCTTCTGAAATGGAAAATATTCTTCAACAAAGCAACACTCCGATCACGCGTATAATAAGAGCCGGATTAGGCTCTCTTACGGAAAAAGAGTCCATGATGGAGGCAATAGAAGCAGAAAAGATTATTACCCGCATGGAGATAGAGAGGCGGCTGGCCTTCCTTGGCACTTTGGGGACAAATGCCCCTTTTATAGGTCTGTTCGGAACGGTTTTGGGGATAATCCATACTTTTAAAGATCTGGCAATATCGGGACAAGGCGGCACCTCTGTAATATCAGGGATATCGGAAGCCCTGATAGCAACAGGGGTTGGGCTCTGGGTGGCCATTCCGTCTGCCGTTTTTTATAACATATTTAAAAAGAAATCTAGCGACATGATGGTCTATGCAGATTCCATTGCTCATTTCATGATAGGTAATTTTCAAAAGATCAACAGTCAAAGGAGGAATCTATGAATTCTTCTTATGATGATGAATTAATTACAGGAATAAATGTTACTCCACTGGTGGATATAATTCTTGTTGTCCTGATTATATTTCTGATTGTAGCCCAGGTGGTTGGCCCGCAGGTCTTTCAGATTAAGCTCCCAAAAGCAGTTCATGGTGAGTCAACGTCTGCAAAGCCTGTAACTGTTTATCTGGATCAAAGCGGTAGGATGGCTCTGAATGGATACCCTGTTGAAGAGGAAAGCCTCATCCGGTCGATAAAAACATGGGTTAAAGCAAATCCGGAGCTTCAGGTCATAATCTCCGGTGACGAAAAAGTCTTTCACGGCAAGGTCGTGCATACCCTTGACATCCTGAAAGGCACAGGTGTTACGAGGTTAGCCATACATGTTCAGCCGAGAACTTAGAATAACTCCAACTTTTGCCCTTTTGCTTTCCATGGCTGTCCATGGCAGCCTTTATTGCCTGCTTTCGACGGGAAAGTCTAATCTTTACGATAAAGCTGCTTCCATTCCTATCGAGGTTGTCTATCCTGAAATCAGGAAAGAGGAAATTCAAAAACCTATAGAAAAACCGGTAGTAAAGAAACTTTCTCATGCCCCGGTAAAAAAGGCGCCTCTTCTTGCACCTGTTTCTAAGCCGGAATGTCCGAAAGACGAAAAACCTGCTCCTTTACCTAAAGTCAATCCTTTACATATAGCAGAAAGCGCTGGGGGTAATGAGCCGGAACCGATTCTGGTTCCAGCTTCTCAGGGAAAATCGCTTATCTCCGGAGCTCCGGCAGCAGCGGTGGATCAGTCGATGGGCAGTGATGTAGCTGCCGGAACCGGATCGTGGAGTGGGAAGGCCTTATCACCCGGCGGTTGGAACGATAGTACTGCCAGCACGGCAGTAACACGGGAAGCGTTTCCCTTGTATAAGGTCAATCCGCCTCCTGCATATCCGCAAGATGCCCGTAAGAGGGGATTTGAGGGAATAGTGATATTGAGTATTTTTGTTGATGAAAGCGGGCGGGTCAAAAATTTATCAGTGTTTACTTCAAGTGGCTACAGGACTCTTGATGATTCGGCGCTGAAAGCGGTTAAGAACTGGTTGTTTGAACCCGGCATGAAAAGTAACAAGAAAGCATCAATGTGGATCAGGGTGCCCATAAGATTTGAGCTGAAGTAATATTATGATTTTTGATCGGGTATTTTAAAATTATTTCAGAATGAAAAAGTTGGTAGTGAAATAAAACAACAAAAGGAGAAAACCATGTATCTGTATTGGCGCGTACAGCAGGATTTGAACTGTCTTGGTGAAACCATACGATTCACTGATCCGAGTTTTATCAGATGCCACAGGCAATGGCTTAGAAGAAATCTGGCAGGGATAGCCCTTGCTGAAGGTTTTGAAGTTGAGGAATTGCTGAAACAAAGTTTAAGCGAATAAGATATAATGAAAAGAAAAGCAGTGCTTATAGCAGGTGCTTCCAGCGGATCGGGTAAAACCACTCTCACCTTGGGTCTGATGGCGGCTCTTAAAAATATGGGGCTTGATGTCTGTGGCTTTAAGAGCGGGCCTGATTATATTGATCCAAGTCTTCATAAAATAGTTACCGGCAAACCTTCTGTCAATCTTGATACATGGATGATGCCTAAAGACTATTTAGAGCGTTCGTTTCAATCCCGTGCAGCAAAAGCGGATATTTCTGTAATTGAAGGGGTTATGGGTATCCATGACGGCAGGCAGCCTGATTCATCCCAGGGTTCTACAGCCGAACTGGCTGCATGGCTTAAAGTTCCGGTAGTACTGGTTGTAAGTACAAATTCTATGGCCCGTACTGCCGCTGCTATAGTAAACGGTCTTGTGGATTTTGATCCTGAAGTTAAAATTATTGGTGTTGTGTTTAACAATGTGGGCAGTTTAAAACATTATGAAATTCTGGAAAAAGCTGTAAATACATATTGCAGTATTCCGGCACTTGGCTGTATTCCAAAAAAGAATGATATTGATATTCCTTCAAGGCATCTTGGCCTTTACATGGGAGAAGACGGAATCCTTGATAATGATAAAATAAAAGTCCTTTCAGATACCGTTTCAAAAAATGTTGATATTGAAAGAATACTTTTACTTTCCGAAATAGATATTAAACATACGGATTTGCTTTTATCTTCATCTGATAATTTCTCAGAACATAAACAAAAGCGAATCGCCGTTGCAAGAGACAAAGCCTTTTGCTTCTATTATGAAGATAATTTTGAGATCCTTAAGCATCTTGGATATGAAATTGTTTTTTTCAGTCCCATAGATGATACTATTTTGCCAAAGGATGCAGATGTCTATTATTTTGGAGGCGGATACCCGGAGCTTTATGCAGAGGCTTTATCAAAAAATGAGAATATGCGAAAAGCCATTGCTGAACAAAGCAAAAAAGGGGCTTACATATATGGCGAATGCGGCGGCCTTATGTATTTGGGTGAGTTTTTAGCGACAGTTGACGGCAAATCATATCCCATGTGCGGATGCCTTCCCTATAGCACTGTCATGAAAGCAGGCCTTCAGTCGCTCGGATATACCGAAGTATTGCCTTTAAAAGAATTTCTTTTTTTAAAATCAGATAATCCGGTACGTGGTCACTGTTTTCACTATTCTCAAATGATAGATGCTGACAAAAACCGTATGGAAAATATTTATTCAGGGAATCCGGCAGAAAAAGCCAAAGGCTTTCGCATTGGAAATACTTTGGCATCATATGTTCATCTGCATTTTTCTTCTTTAGTTAAAGTTAAAGCATAACAAAATGATAAATGAGGGCCAAAAGAGGACCTTGTTCAAACATTTGTTCATGCCTAAAATTGCCACCATTTTTTTTTTATTCTTCCTGTATTTTTCAATTGAGGGATACCTCAATCTCATGTGCGAGAGCATCAAGCGCAGCAAAAGGCCAATCCATAAACAGATAATCAGGATTTTCAACCAAAGCACGTTCGATCCCGACTCCTTTGTTGCTTTATTACGCTAAGTTCTTCAGGAAACCATTTCGCATTGTTTTAATAACAAATATATAATTACATTAATGTATCAGTAATATATAATATATTACATTAATGTTATCATGATTTTCTTTTGCAAAATAATTGTATCCGGAAATATATCATTATTTAATCAATATATTAAGTAGTTATAAATATTAAACCAATTATAATGCATCATGGCATAACTATTGTAATAAGTAATAGCAAATCCGTTTCATAAAGTCCTATCATACGAAGGAGAAGAGAAAATGCGAAAAATAGCAATTTACGGGAAAGGTGGAATCGGCAAGTCAACTACTACTCAGAATACTGTAGCAGGTTTGGCCGAAAGTGGAAAAAAGGTAATGGTTGTGGGATGCGATCCTAAAGGGGATTCCACAAGACTTCTTTTGGGTGGAATTGCACAGAGAACAGTTCTGGATACACTGCGGGAAGAGGGAGAGGATGTTGAACTTGATGATGTACGCAAAGCAGGTTTTAGCGGAATTCTATGTACTGAATCTGGCGGACCCGAGCCAGGCGTGGGTTGTGCCGGTCGGGGAATTATTACATCAATCAATTTGCTGGAACAGCTTGGAGCTTATGCTGAAGACGTAAAACTGGACTATGTTTTCTATGATGTTTTAGGTGACGTTGTCTGTGGCGGTTTTGCCATGCCGATGAGGGAAGGAAAGGCTCAGGAAATTTATATAGTTGTTTCAGGTGAAATGATGGCTATGTATGCCGCCAACAATATCTGCAAAGGAATTGTTAAATTTGCTGAGGCCGGCGGTGTAAGGCTTGGAGGACTGATTTGTAACAGCAGGAAAGTGGATAATGAAAAAGAAATGATTCTTGCCTTTGCAGATGCACTCGGAACCCAGATGGTTCACTTCCTGCCAAGGGACAACATGGTTCAAAAGGCCGAGATAAATCGTAAAACAGTAATCGAGTTTGATAAAGAACATCCACAGGCTGAAGAGTATCGAATATTAGCAAAAAAAATCGATGAGAATAAAATGATGGTCATACCTAAAATATTGCCCATGGATGACCTTGAAAAGCTTCTTATTGAATACGGAATAGCATCTTAAAGAAGAAAGGAAATTATCATGATTATGCTCAGATCAATTGTAAGGCCGGAAAAAGTTGACGCAGTACTGGCAGCATTAATGGAAGCCGGATTCCCAGGTGTTACAAAGCTGTCCGTTGTTGGCCGCGGAAAGCAACGGGGAATTAAAATAGGCGAAATCACATATGACGAAATCCCTAAAGAAATGCTGCTCACACTAATAAAGGATAAGGACAAGGACTTTGCCATTAAAACAATTATAAAAGCGGCGCGTACCGGAGAAAAGGGCGCTTATGGCGATGGAAAAATTTTTGCCGTGCCTGTGGAGGAAGTTTATACCATCAGTTCAGGTATAAAAGAGGATGCCGGAGGTAATATTGAAGAGGTGAAGATATGAAGGAAATATTGGCTATTATCCGAATGAACATGATGAACCTGACAAAAACCGCTCTTTCCGAAGCGGGTATTCCCTCCATAACAGCGGGAAGCGTTCTTGGACGGGGTAAAGGTCTGGTAGATCTTCAACTGCTCAGAGGTGCCGAAAAAGGTTATGAAGAGGCCATTTCGCAATTGGGTCAGAGCAACAGGCTTATACCAAAACGTATCTTAATTATAGTCGTTCCTAATAAACTGGTAAAAAAAACAGTTAAAACAATAATAAAGGTCAACAAAACAGGAAAACAGGGAGACGGTATTATTTGTGTAATGCCATGCCTTGATGCTGTGCGGGTAAGAACCGGTGAAAGTGGTGATGAAGTTTTAGATGATGTTTAAAATTTATTTTAGATGAAGTGCGAATTATAGAACAAACAATTACTGTTTGAAAAAGGAGATGCTTAAAATGGCGTTACCTGAAGAAAATAATAAATTTGAGCTTGATGTATACAATCCTGAAGAAATGAAAGAAGAGATGCTGCTACAGTATCCGCCAAAAGTTGCCAGGAAGAGGGCAAAGCAGATTATAATCAATAAGTTTGGAAGCGATGGTGAAGTAGGTGATATCAGTCCAAACGTTAGGACGGTTCCAGGATTGATCGGTCAGCGGGGATGTTGTTATGCCGGTTGCAAGGGTGTGGTTTTAGGGCCGACAAGAGACATTATAAATATCACTCACGGGCCTATCGGATGCGGATTCTATAGCTGGTTAACCCGCAGAAACCAGACTGATCCAAGTACTACGCCGGATAATCACAATTTCATGACTTATTGCTTTTCTACCGACATGCAGGATGAACAGATCATATTCGGAGGAGAAAAAAAGCTCAGGCTGGCCATACAGGAAGCATATGACAATTTCCATCCGAAGGCAATAGCGGTATTTGCTACCTGCCCGGTGGGTTTGATAGGAGACGATATTCATACTGTTTGCCGAGATATGAAGGAAAAACTTGGAATAAATGTTTTTGGATTCAGCTGTGAAGGATACAAGGGAGTGAGCCAGTCAGCAGGCCATCACATTGCAAATAACGGTATCTTTACCCATGTGGTAGGCACTGATGATACCGAACGGGACGGTAAGTATAAAATTAACCTGCTGGGAGAATATAATATCGGCGGGGACGCATTTGAAATAGAGCGGATCTTTGACAAATGCGGCATTACACTGATTTCCACTTTCAGCGGCAATTCCAGCATTGATAAATTTGCCAATGCTCATGTTGCTGATCTTAACCTTATAATGTGCCACAGATCAATTAATTATGTTGCCGAGATGATGGAAACAAAATACGGACTGCCCTGGATCAAGATTAACTTTATCGGAGCAAATGCCACTGCAAAATCATTAAGAAAAATTGCTCAGTATTTTGGCGATGAAGAACTGATTGCAAAGGTTGAAGAAGTTATTGCCGAAGAAATGCCTGCGGTAAAAAAGGCAATAGAAGAAATCAGGCCCCGCACTGAAGGCAAGAGGGCGATGCTTTTTGTAGGAGGCTCACGTGCCCATCATTATCAGGAACTCTTTGCCGAGCTTGGAATGAAAACCCTGTCGGCAGGATATGAATTTGCCCATAGAGATGACTATGAAGGCAGGAGAGTACTTCCCGATATTAAAGTGGATGCCGACAGCAGAAACATCGAAGAACTTGATGTCAAGCCAGACCCGGTTAAATATAATCCAAGAAAAAGTGAGGCTGAGATTGCAAAGCTTGCAGAGGCAGGACTGAAAATGTCCGAATACGAAGGCATGATGCCGGATATGGACAGCGGTTCCATGATTATAGACGATATAAGTCAGCGCGAATCAGACCTGCTAATAGAGTCTTTCAAACCTGACATTTACTGTGCCGGGATTAAGGAGAAGTATACGGTGCAGAAAAACGGAATTCCAATGAAACAGCTCCACAGTTATGACTACGGTGGACCATACGCCGGATTTAATGGTGCTGTAAACTTTTACAGAGAAATTGACCGTATGGTTAACAGCAAAATATGGAGATATCTGAAAGCTCCATGGCAGGCTCATCCGGAACTGGCAGCCGCTTATGCATCCGATTAAATGTAAATTTCGATTATGCTCTGCCATTGGCCTGAAACCATTTTTAGAATTAAATATAATAAAAGGACAGAGAAATGCTTCTAAGACATACAACCGATGAAATAAAAGAACGAAATGCGCTGTCAGTGAATCCGGCAAAGACCTGTCAGCCGATAGGAGCCATGTATGCCGCTCTTGGGATTCACGGATGTTTACCCCACAGCCACGGTTCCCAGGGCTGTTATGCATATCATCGCAGCACGCTGACGCGTCATTTCAAGGAACCGGTTATAGCCGCAACCAGCGCGTTTACAGAGGGAGCCTCTGTTTTCGGTGGTCAGGCGAACCTGCTTCAGTCTATTGACAACATTTTTACGGTTTATAATCCAGCTGTGATTGCCGTTCATACAACATGTCTTTCCGAAACTATCGGAGACGACTTGCCCCAGATAATCAACAAGGCAAGGGCCGAGGGTAAAGTGCCTGAGGGAAAATACGTTATTCATACAAATACACCGAGTTATGTTGGATCACATGTTACCGGTTTTTCAAATATGACACGGGCAATGGTAGATTATTTTTCCGAATATAATGGGTCTAAAAACAAAATCGTAAACCTTATTCCAGGATTTGTGGAACCCTCGGATATGGAAGAGATGAAAAGGCTTGCTGCTGAAATGGGAATCAGGACAATAATGTTTCCCGACACATCAAAGGTGTTAAACGGCCCCATGACAGGAAAGTATAAGATGTTTCCTGATGGTGGGGTATCAATTGAAGAACTGAAGATGACAGGAAGCAGTATAGGAACCATAGCTTTAGGGCCACAGGCATCAAGTGCTGCGGCAAAAGCTTTGGATGTTAAATGCAAAGTCAGATGTGAAATACTTGATTTGCCGATCGGCTTGCACGCAACTGACGCATTCATAGATCAGCTCAGATGCATGGCTAATGTCAATGTGCCGGATTCCATTAACTTTGAAAGAGGTCAGATGCTGGATATTATCGCTGATATGCACCAGTATTTTTATGGCAAGAGGGTTGGTCTTGTGGGAGACCCGGACCAGATTATGGCGCTTGCAAAATTTCTGGTATCCATTGATATGCATCCTGTTTACATGGTTACAGGCAGTCCGGCAGGAAAAAAGTTTGAAGAGGAATTAAGGGAGATAACAGCAGAAGTTCCTGGTGAAGTAAAAATTAAAGTGCCGGGAGATATGTTTCTCTTTCATCAGTGGATTAAAAATGAGCCGGTAGATCTGCTTATCGGAAACACTTATGTAAAGTATATTGCACGGGATGAAGACATACCTTTTATAAGGCATGGCTTTCCGATACTGGATCGGATCGGACACAGCTACTTTCCTACGGTGGGTTACAGGGGAGGTATCAGGCTGCTGGAAAAAATCTTAAACGCGCTTTTGGATAGAAAAGATAGAGATGCTAGCGATATAGAATTTGAACTTGTAATGTAAAATCTGAATCTGAAAGTCTATACAAGGAGTTATGAAAATGGAAAAACCTGATTATCATATATTTGTGTGTTGCAGTTTTCGAGGTATTGAAGCCAAAGGCAAATGCCTGCGTAAAGAGTCACCCAATCTTATCCCATATCTACAGGAGGAATTGGTAGACCGGGGTTTAAATGCAATGGTATCCAGTTCGGGTTGTCTTAACCGATGTGACGATGGCCCGGCTATGGTCATATATCCCCAGGGGATATGGTATGGGAATGTTAACGGGGAAGCTGAAGTTGATGAAATACTTGATGCCCTTGAAGAAGGAGTAGCAGCGGAAAAATACCTGATTACGTAATGGTATTATGATGTCATGAGGTGAAAAAATGGAAACAACTGCACCTGTAATTTTTGAAGAGAGAGAAAATCAGATCCACCGTAAAGGTGAAACACCATTTAATATCGATTGTAACCGCGATAGCCTGGCCGGAGCGATAAGCCAGAGAGCGTGTGTTTTTTGCGGCTCCAGGGTAGTATTGTACCCGATTGCAGATGCACTGCATCTGGTACATGGCCCCATAGGCTGCGCAGTCTATACCTGGGATATCAGAGGTGCGCTGTCATCAGGCCCCGAACTCCACCGGCTTAGTTTTAGTACTGACCTGCAGGAAAAAGATGTCATTTTCGGTGGTGAAAAAAAACTTTACAAAGCATTAAATGAGCTTATCGACCTTCATGGACCTAATGCGGCATTTGTTTATTCCACTTGCATAGTCGGAATTATCGGAGATGATCTGGAAGCCGTATGCCGCAAAGTCAGCGAAGAAAAGAAAATTCCGGTTATTCCGGTTCAGTCTGAAGGTCTTAAAGGTAATAAGCGTGAAGGATATAACGCCGCGTGCAAAGCCCTTTTCAGGCTGGTGGGAACAGGCGAAACTGATAATATATCTCCATACAGCCTTAATATTCTTGGCGACTTTAATCTTGCCGGAGAAATCTGGTTAATCAGAGATTATTTCAAACGTATGGGAGTTGAGGTTGTCGCCAATATCACCGGGGACGGGCGGATAGCAGATATAAAAAGAGCCCATGGAGCAAAACTCAATGTTGTCCAGTGTTCAGGCTCTACTATGGATCTTGCTAAAATGATGGAGGAAACCTACGGTATCCCCCATTTAAGAGTCTCATATTTCGGTGTGGAAGATATGGCCCAGGCTCTTTATGATGTTGCAAATTTTTTCGGTGATAAGGAAATGATAGAAAAAACCAAAGAACTTGTTAAAGACGAATTGAAGGTTCTTTATCCTGAATTGAAAAAATTTAAAAAAGCCCTGGAAGGAAAAAAAGCAGCCATATATGTCGGCGGGTCATTCAAGGCTTTTTCTCTGGTAAAGGCACTCAGGCATCTGGGAATGAAAGTCGTAATGGTAGGGTCTCAGACCGGTACCAAGGAAGACTATGCCGAGCTTGAGCAGATAACGGATCCCGGCACCATAATAGTCGATGACACCAATCCGTTAGAGCTTTCGCAGTTTATAAAGGAAAAAGGAGTGGATCTGTTTATCGGAGGAGTCAAGGAACGCCCGATTGCCTATAAGCTTGGTGTGGGATTTTGTGATCACAACCATGAAAGAAAAATCGGGCTGGAAGGTTTTGAAGGCATGCTCAATTTTGCCAAAGAAGTTTTTAACACCGTAATGAGCCCGGTATGGCGTTTTGTCCCCCGCAATACTACAGGAGATGTGAAAAATGTCTGATAACTATACGTCAACAACAAACGCATGTAAATTATGCAAACCTATCGGGGCATGTCTTGCTTTTAAGGGTGTTGAAGGGGCTGTGCCGTTTCTGCACGGATCACAGGGATGCGCAACATATATGCGACGCTATATTATAAGCCATTTCAGGGAACCGATGGATATAGCATCTTCTTCGCTGGGAGAAAAAAATGCTATATTCGGCGGAGGACCGAACTTAAAGCAGGGAATCAAAAATGTAACCACAAAGTATGGGGCAAAGATGATCGGTATCGCCACAACATGTTTAACTGAAACAATCGGTGATGATGTCCCATCTATTATCAAACAGTTTCGCGAAGAGGAAAAAGCTCTTTTTGAATCCGATAATTCTCCGCTTCTGGTAAATGTTTCCACACCCAGCTATGGCGGTACGCATATGGAAGGTTTCCATGATGCTGTAAGGGCGCTTGTTGATCAGATCGCAACAGAATATGGGAGAGATGAATCCATAAACCTGCTGCCGGGTTTTGTTTCTCCGGCAGACATACGTTATCTGAAGGAACTTTTATCAGATTTTAACCTTGAAGTAGTAGTACTGCCTGATATCTCGGAATCTTTGGATGGCCCGGCTCTGCTTGATTATCAGAAGATATCCGAAGGCGGGACTCCGCTATCTAAAATAAGAAGCATGGGAAAGGCCCGGGCAAGTATTGAATTCGGGCGTACGATTTTTGATAATCCAACTGCCGGAAAACTTCTGGATTCACGTTTCGGCGTTAAAAACTATTCTCTCGGGATGCCGATCGGGCTGAGGGAAAGTGATGAATTTTTCTCGGTTCTGGAAGAAATTTCAGGGTGCAAATCACCTGAAAAGCATGTTCTTGAACGCGGAAGACTAATAGATTCCTATGTGGATTCACATAAATATATCTTTGGCTGCAAAGCTGTTGTCTATGGGGAAGAAGATCTGGTAGTTGGTCTTACCTCATTTCTCGCAGAGATGGGGGTGCAGCCGGTTCTTTGCGCCTCGGGTGGAAAAAGTAAAAAGCTGGAAAAAGAAATTACGTCGGTTACAAAAGGGCTTGTCGATCTGCCGATAGTCCGTGATGGCGTTGATTTTTATGATATCGGAGAAGAGGCTGCAGAATTAAAACCGGATATTCTTATCGGGCACAGTAAAGGATACAGTCTGGCTAAAAAATATGGTATTCCCCTGATGCGGGTAGGATTTCCTGTTCATGATCGTATAGGCGGCCAGCGTATTCTCCACCTGGGATATCGCGGGGCACAGGCCCTGCTTGATGAACTTGTTAATTTAGTAATAGAAAAGAAGCAGAATGATTCACCTGTTGGATACTCTTATATGTAAGTGATTGACGATAAAGGAGCAGCTAATGAACCTGGACGCACACCCCTGTTTTAATAAAGAAGTAAAACATAAATTCGGACGGGTCCACCTTCCTGTGGCCCCAAAATGTAATATAAAGTGCAATTACTGTAACCGGAAATACGATTGTCTGAACGAAAGCAGGCCCGGAGTTACCAGTGCTGTTCTTTCACCTTTACAGGCTGTTGATTATCTGAAAAGAGTTCTTATAAAGGAACCACGTATAACGGTAGCCGGTATTGCCGGACCGGGAGATCCTTTCGCCAATCCGGAAGAAACAATGGAAACCTTAAGACTTATTAATAAACAGTTTCCGGATATTATACTTTGTCTTGCCACAAATGGAATGGGTCTATTACCCTATATCGATGAACTGAGCGGACTCAACCTGACACATGTCACTATTACGGTAAATGCTCTTGATCCTGTTATAGGCGGAAAAATTTATTCCTGGGCAAGGGATGGAAAAGTACTGTACAGAAAAGAAAAAGCGGCTGAAAAGCTTATTGAACGCCAGCTTGAGTCAATTAAAAAGTTAAAGGAAAAAAATATAACGGTTAAGATTAACTCAATAATAGTTCCGGGCATAAATGATGAGCACATCATCGAAATCGCAAAGGAGATGAGGCATTTAAAAGTCGATATTATGAATGCTATTGCGATGTTTCCAAGTCCCGGCTCTGAATTTGAAACAATAAAAGAACCGGGTAACGGACTTGTATCGCGGATCAGAGAGGAAGCCGGGAAATATGTTTCACAGATGAAGCATTGTACCAGGTGCCGTGCTGATGCTGTAGGACTTTTGGGTGAAGACCGTATCGTTGAGTTCCAGGGATGCCTGTCGGAATGTACTGCAATAAAAGAAAAGGATAATGAAAATAAGCCTTATGTAGCGGTTGCTTCTATGGAAGGGACTCTTGTCAACATGCACCTGGGAGAAGCTGATCGTTTCATGATTTACGGAAAAAGTTTCGATGGTTATAAGCTTGTGGATATCAGGTATGCGCCGAAACCGGGAGGAGGAGACGACAGGTGGAATCAGTTGAAAGATACTGTTAAGGATTGTCGTGCAATCCTTACCAGCGCACTTGGAGACCGACCAAAACAGATTCTTGAACTTGCCGGAATACTGCCTATTGAAATGGAGGGCTTTATTGATGAAGGATTGGATGCTGTTTTTGAAGGCGGAGATCTAAGCAAGTTTAAAAGCCGTAAATTCAATCCTTCCGGTTGCGGTGGAACCGGGATGGGGTGCGGATAATTTATATAAGGTCAGCCAATTTTAAAACGCTCCATTTTGGCCGATCTTTGTCTTGGGCGAAAATTTTAACCATCTAAATACCCTATTATTTCCTGTGGTTAAAATTTTCGCCCGCCTTGAGCTTGAAAAACTGTAATGTTTTAAAACTGACTCTAAAAAACTAATTGGAGGGGAATAAAATGAACAAAACCCGTATCGCAGTTGTTTCAACCGATGCAATTTATGTGGATGAGCATTTCGGAAAGGCTAAGCGGTTTTTAATATATGATTTAAAGGGCGGGATTGACTTTATTGAAGAGAGACCCACGGAAAATTTTTCAGTAAATGATCCGAACCATGAATTCGATCCCGATAAATTTAATCGCATTTCATCACTTATAGCAGACTGTAAAAAAATCTATATGAGCAGGATCGGTGAACTGCCTGCTGCAAAGCTAAGAGAGATGGGAATTGAACCCATTGTCTTTAACGGACTGATTAAAGAAATATCCGGCCAATAACATTTTCCTTCTCTTTGTGTTATTGGATTAAATCGCATGGATCACCAAAATCCCTGTGGTCCATGCGACTATTCAAAGGTTCAAGGATTTAAGCGAAATGCCAAGAAATTATAAAGAATTAAAGGTTTGGCAAAAGTCTTATCAACTATATATGTACCTCGATAAGGTAACAAAAACTTTTCCCGAAAAGGATGTATTTGGTTTGACCTCACAAATGATAAAAGCGGCTCAATCTATTACGTGCAATATTGCAAAGGGTTACCGGAGAAAAACAACCTCTGAATATTTAAGATCATTATATATTGCCTATCGCGCAACTAGTGAATTAGAGATGCAGATAATATTATCCGGGGATCTGGGCTATCTCAATCAGCGAATCTTATCAATACTTCACGGTGATATCGGTGAGGTTGAAAAGATGTTAAGAGCCGAGATAAAATCAATAGAAAATAAACCATTGGATACTTAAACTCGAATCCAGGCTTTCTTTTTCACAAACAATTTAGAAAAGATCCAAACCTGTTGTTATTCCGGCAATGCCTGCTATGGAATTGTTTTACCGGGGGCCGGAATCAAGTTGGAGGATTAATAATTGGATGTATCATCTTTAATTATACGTGACGCAAGCCATAAAGATATCAATAAGCTTTTGGAGTTGTTGAAACTTTTGTTTTCTATAGAAAAGGATTTTAAATTTGATATCATCCGGCAAAGCCGTGGTCTTAATATGATGCTGGACGGATGCGGCAAACATCGCTGTGTTAAAGTAGCCGACATAAAGGGCCGGGTTGTAGGGATGGCAACTGCCCAGACTCTGATTTCCACAGCAGAAGGTGGTATATCCGTTGTGGTGGAAGATATGGCTGTGAGCCCGGATTGGCAGGGCAGGGGAGTGGGAAAAAGATTGCTTGAAGACATCACAAAATGGGCAAAAAGCCGAAATGCCGTAAGACTTTCGCTTCTTGCCGATAAAGATAACACAGCAGCTCTTGGTTTTTACGATCATATCGGATGGAATAAAACCAGCCTTATCTGCCTGCATAAAAAATCCTGTTGATATTTATAGCATTTGTCATAATAATATTCCGATCGTTTGGTTGTAATTGGGTATGGGTACGTTATTCAAGGCACACTTCAGGGGGGGTTGTTATGCGCAGGGAATGACTTCCTTTTTGAATATGCGCAACATACGTATTTTTGATTAAAAGAGTTTTTTATTATACCGGAACTTGCGGCTATTTAACGGCAGAAGATAATTTTCTGCCAAAAATTACAAGAAATCTATTGTTAAGCAGTAGTGTCCGGTTAGGTTTTTGCATATAAAGTTTGTTCTTTGACAATTCGATTATCAGACTGTGTATTTTTTCCACAGGCACGCAATTCATTCTGGATATTGTTTCTAAGCTGACGAATCCTTTTTATTGATACAGGCTCCTTAAATTGTTCATGGCAGTATATGGCCATAAGCAGATAGGTTATTAACCCTGCAAAGATTTGAACCATCAGGCCATATGTACTGCGAGCAATCAAGTGGTACACCTTTAAATGCTTTTTCCACCATTTGAAAAAAGTTTCAATATCCCATCTAAGCTTATAAACAGTTGCAATCTGCTCGGCTGTAAGGTCATAACGATCAGTGGCCACAAAATATTTGACGCCGGCAATATTATAGCCAACAACCCGAACGGGCTTTTGGGTCTGATTTACTCCAGGGGTGCCAAGAAGAACCATGGCATCATAAAAAATATAGCTATTGGGATCAACAGTATGCTCTTCGAGAATGGTTTTTGTTGTTTTTGTTTTTATACGGCAAACAAAATGTTTGTTCTCATCCTGAAGAAGATCAAAGTTTTTATGTGATTGATATCCCCGGTCCATGATCCCTGTCTGACCTTCTGAAAGAATAGACCTGACAAAGGGACGTTCAGCGCCGTTGCCTTCTGTCAGATAAATTTTTACAGGAATCTTGCGATTGATGTCAAAGCCGAAATGTCCTTTTGCCTTTTTAGCGCCTTTTCTGTAATCTGCCCAGTACATGGACAAAACAGCATCAATCAAAGACCCGTCAATTGAAACGAGTTCACCGAGATCTGAGTGTTTTGAGGGTAGAACATTTTGTGCCTGTGTACAAAGAGATTGAAAAACATATTCAAGCTGTTTAAGCCCGCGGGAATTGATAATTTCGGAAAAGCTGCTGCGGCTAATACCTCCACTTGGAGCTATACATTCTTTGGCAAAATCGTCCTCTTTAAGGTGTTGAATAAGATCTCGAGCTGATTCATGTTCCTGGAGATGGAAAAAAATTAGTGCCTGTAGTTGATCTTCAAAAGTCATTTTCAATGGCCTGTACCCCCTGGATTCAAGCAGTGGTATGCTATGGAAAATCTTTT